>JAITHQ010000093.1 GCA_031279925.1 Treponema sp.
GTAGCGGGCTTGGCCTCCATTCGGCTAGGTCATGGGCTGCGCCCATTCCCACGCCTCATTGCGGCACATTTTGCCAGCCCTGGTCTTTGCTGCGCAAAGCCCTTATCCGGGCTGGCAAAACGTCGTAAACAGCCGGAACGTTGGGCAATAAACGTGTTAAACCAGATACTGGTCGACTGGTCCGGCCCCGCTATACCGTTCGGTATCATGGAGTTGGCGGTTGTTTTACTGTTGGAAAAGGTATAACCCCGCCAGGAATAAAAAGCCGAATTTGCCAATTTGAGGGAAACCGAAATCGCATCCCGCCGGGGAGTAATATTGCTGTCCGCATAAGAGCCTATTCAAATTGTGGATTTTTGCGGTCAATAGACCTTAAAAATCCCGATTTTCGGGCTCTTAAGGGGAACAACTATATTTAGGGATAAGCGCTAAAACAGCGCCGGTATTGTTTCCAGGCCGCAGCGTTCGTCAAAGCCAAAAATTACGTTCATATTCTGTACCGCCTGGCCTGCGGCGCCTTTTACCATATTGTCAATAGCGCTTGCGATAATCAACGTGCCCCCGCTCTGATCCAAATGCACGGAAATATCGCAGCAGTTGGATTGCCGTACCCGGTTGGTAGCGGCGGCAGTCCCGGCGGGAAGGACCCGTACAAAAGGCTCGTTTTGGTAAAAGTCCCGGTAAATGGCGCGGATTTCAGCGGCCTTTTCCTCAACCGCCTTTGAAGGCGGACGGACGGCGCTTTGCGGTTCCCCGCTTTCCGCTTTCCATTGTCCGGCAAGCGGTATATAGATGGCGCTGAGTATGCCCCGGTTCATGGGAACCAGGTGCGGGGTAAAGATCAGCGCCGGGGGCGTATTGCCGCCCCGCGCCGCCATTGCCGCATAGTTACGGGCGATCTCCGGCGTGTGCCGGTGCGAGCCTACCTTGTAGGGCGCAACGGAGTCGGCGCATTCAGGATATTGGAACGAGCGGGAAGGCTCCCTGCCGCCGCCTGAAACGCCCGATGCGGCGTCAACAATGATAGCCGCCGAAGCGTCGGCAAGGCCCCGCTCCAGGGCGGGGAATGCCCCCAGTGAAGCGCCGGTGGGGTAACAGCCGGGGTTCCCGATGATTAAAGGACCGGAAGCGGCAAGTTCCCGAATCCGCTGCCGGTTGAGTTCTGGAAGGCCATACACGGAACGCTTGCGCAGTTCAGGGTAAACGTAGGGCTTGCCATACCAGGCGCTGAATGTGGACTCGTCCTCGTCAAAGCGGTAATCGGCGGAAAGATCGATAAAAGAAACGCCCCGTTCAAGACATGTTTTGGCAAACGGCTCGCCCACGCCGTGGGGCAGGGCGGCAAACACCAGATCAGCCCCGGCAATTACTTCCTCGGCCTTTATCAAGGGCGCGGAAATTCTCCCCAGAAAATTGGGATATATGTCTTCGATACGTTCTCCTTCAAAACTTACCGAAGAAAGAAGCAGATTACCGGCTTTTGGATGCCCGGCAAGGAGCCTGACCAACTCCGCGCCGGCATAACCGGTCGCGCCAATAACGCCAACTGTCATGGAACCTCCCTATTGCGCCGCAATTTTTCCCCTTGCGCCGCAATCATTTTCCCCTGCGCCGCAATCATTTCCCCCTGCGCCGCATCCTTTCCGGCCAGCAGCCGGTACGCTTCCGCCGCGTTTTGAACGCCGAGCAGCGCCTTGCGGAGTTCCCGGTTTTTCAACCGGGCGCTGAAAAACGAAAGGGTCTGCAAATAATAGGCGTGCTGGTTATAGGCGGCGGCTATCATAAACACCAGGCGTACCGGTTCATCATCCAGGGGATGAAAATCCACAATATCCATTTTGCTTATTCCAACCGATACCACAAGGTCCGTTACCGAGGGAAGCCGTATATGGGGAATGGCAATGCCCCTGCCAATGGCCGTACTCATCAGATCTTCCCGCTTGAGTATTTCCAGGGCAAGTTCCTGCCGGTTTTTAATCTGGGGGGCGGTGGCAAGGTTGTCGGCCAGGGCAACAAGCGCGTCACGTTTGGCTGAATATTCAAGAAAAAGTATCCGGTCCGGTGAAAGGATGGTTTGTATCTGTACCGAATTAAGCTGAGGGTTAAGCCGGTTCACCGCAAGCCGGTCATTGACCCATTTTTCGATTTCAGACTTTTTAAAGCGCCACACCGTACCGATTTTTCCCGAAGGGATTTCAGACTTCTGCGCCCAGTCATACACGGTACGCTCGGACACCCGCAGGTATTTGGCGACTTCCTCAATAGTCAGAATATCGTCTTCTATCATAGTGGATATTTTCGCATAATACCGCACTAAACGTCAAGGGATTACAAATTTTTCAAATCGTGCAGAGAATCCAGCGGGAGCAGCGCCCCCATAGTAGTATCCACCTGACCGCCTTCCGATCCGCCGAAGCGTACCGTGGCGTCCGGCCCCATGAATTCGCTTAACACCTGGCGGCATGCCCCGCAGGGACCAACCGGTTCCCTTGAATCCGGCGTTGCTATTGCCAGGGCGGTAAAAACACGGCGGCCCTTGGCAACTCCCTGCAGCACGGCGTTTCGTTCGGCGCAGATGGTAAGGCCGTAGGAACGGTTCTCCACATTACAGCCGGAAAAGACCGTTCCGTCACCGGCAAGCAGGGCCGCCCCTACCCGGAAATTTGAATAGGGCGCGTACGCCGCCTCCGCGGCTTTACGGGCCTCGGCAAACAGGGCGTCCATTTGTTCCTTACTAGCCATAGAAGCCTCCTGTGATTATTATATACAGTAAGCGGTGAATAATTCAACCGCATGGCCTTTTCGCGGCGTGCGCGAACCAAAGGTTCTGCGGGATATTAAACCGGACTTTCCAGCAAGACCGTTTCAGCGCCGGTTTTGGGTGACGCGTAACAGAAAAAGGCGAAGGGGGCCTTTAATGAATAAAAAGAAAAAAATTGGGCTTACCGCCGGCCTTTTGTTTTTTATTATCTATTTTGCCGGCGCGGCGCGGCCTATCCCCCATGAGCCAATCCTTGTTCCCCGCTGGCTTAGCTCGCTGGAAACCGGCAACCCCGCGGCAATCGGAATGCCGGCGGAGGCAGAGGCCGCTCTCCTTGACGATTTGCTTCCGTTCAGTCTGGGCAGCCGCTTTGGCTATGTTGATTCAAACGGGCGTTTCGCCATCAACCAGATCAAAAAAGGGGAGGTATCCCTTTCACAAACCCAATGGACCGAGTTCGACGCAAAGCCGGAGCGTATAACAATTCAGAACACCGCCAATGAAACCATTGCGGGTATCGAAAACCCCGGCGGCTACCCTTTTTTTCTGGGCGGACGGATATTCATTATCGGAAATGAGCAGAACGCCCTTTCCGAAATCGATCATTCCGGGGCAATGCTTTGGACTTACGATTTTGCCGCCCCGCTTACCTGTGTTGACGCGGCAGCCGGGCTGACGCTGACCGGTTCCCTTGACGGAGTGGTAGAACTGCTGGACAGCCAGGGAAACCGGATGTTCTTTTTTGAGCCGGGCGGTTCACGGCACTCGGTAATACTTGGCTGCGCCATTTCACAGGATGGTTCACGGATAGGAATAATTTCCGGTATTGACGATCAACGTTTTCTCCTGCTGGAACGTTTTGGGACCGGGGAGTATAAGGTGATCTACCACGAATTTCTTGAGGATGGGTTTCGCCGTCCGGTACACATCGAGTTCATTGAAGAGGATCGCTGGCTGGTCTTTGAAAGAGAGGGCGGCGTCGGCCTCTATGAGATACGTTCGCGCCGGGAGAGAAAGGTGGACTTTGCCGGAGAAATAATCGCCATGGATCATTCAGGCGGACAGGGACTGTTCTTTGTGATCGTTTCCCGCGCCCTGGGGCGCAAAGAACTGGTCGGAGTCAGGCTTCCGGGGAACGTTATTATGAAAGCGCCCTTTAAAAGCAACGATGTCTTTTTGGGCAGAAGGGGCACGCGGCTTTTTGTCGGGGGCGGAGTGACCCTGGCCTCGTTTGAACTGGAGAAAAGGTAATATGAAACGTTACGCACTTATCGCGCTGTTGATTGCGGCGTTTACGCCTGGGGCCGAAACGGTGTCCGCGATGGACTGGCCTTCGCGGGATGCGGTAATAGTCCGCAACTTTGGTTACAACGATCAGGGCAGGCCGGTTCTGGGAACGGTTTTTGAGGGGGCGGGCCCGGCGCTGGCCGCCGAGGGGGGTGAACTGATCTTCTCTTACTCAAGGGAGGATTCAGCCTCCCGCCTGCCGTCCCCGCTGGGCGCCTGGGCTGCGGTGGATCACGGCGACGGTCTTGTCAGTATATACGGCCGCTGCGAAGACCAGGGAAGGGGCAGCCGGCCCCTTCATGTTGAGCAGGGCGGCGCCATTACCGGTTCGGGCATATCCGGCTGGTCCCTGCGGCAGGGTTTTTATTTTGTTCTGTATGACAAGCGGGAACGGCGCTGGGTGAATCCGTCGATGATTATTGCTCCATTTCCCGATTCAAGGCCCCCGCAGATACTGGGCGTTCAACTGCGCAACGCCGAGGGCAAGCCGGTTGAAAGCGGCCAGCTGCGTAATTTAAAGCAGGGGCGCTATACCATTGCGGTTAACGCTGTTGATCCCATGTCCGCCCCCGGTGAAGGCTATCTTGCCCCGCACCGGATCGTCTGTTCGGTGAACGGGGCCGAAACCGGCTTCCTGCTGTTTGAAACCATTTCCGCCCGGGACGGGGTGCTGATGATAAACCGCAACGGCCTTGTTCCGGTAAAGCAGGTTTACGCTCCTTTTCCGGCATTTGAGGCGGGCGAGGTCTACCTGAGCCGCGGGCAGGCGCTGCTGGAAATCGTTGTACAGGACATGGCGGGCAATTCCCAGAGCGCCCTTACCCGCATGATCGTGGAGTAGCGGGAACTCAGGCGTGATGCGGCAGCCGGTAAAAACATGGTCAACGCCGGTCTCCACGGAGGATAGCCGGCGTATTCCCTGCGCCCTCTGCGGCGGCGACCGGTTCAGGCCGTTTCTGTCCTGCGAAGGCTTTTCCTATGTAAAGTGCCTTTCCTGCGGCTTGGTGCAAATGAACCCTCAACCGCTGTCCGAACCGGTGGTCCGCCGCTACCGTGAAGCCTATGGAGCAGACTATTGTTCCTATGAACTGGCCAATGAGGCGGCCTTCCTTAGGCTGCAGCAGCTTGCCCTTGCTGACGCGGGTTTTGATGAGCTGGAGCGGGACTTAACCCTAGCTGCCTCCGAAAGGAGGAGAGAAGGAGAGAGAGAAGAAGAAGGAAGAGGAATAGAGCGGCGGCAGCCCCGTGTCCTGGACGTGGGCTGCGCTACCGGCGCGCTGCTTGAGTATTTGCGGGAACGAGGCTGGCAGGTAAGCGGGGCGGAAATTTCACCTTCGGCTGAATACGCCCGCGTCCAACGCGGCCTTGAAGTGTGGAGCCTTCCCCTGGAAGAAATCCATCTTCCCCCTGATTACTTTGATCTGATCCTTGCGTCACATCTTATCGAGCATCTCAATAGTCCCGCTTCATTTGTCCGCGAGGCATGGCGGATACTTCGTCCCGGCGGACGTTTTCTGGTTACTACCCCAAATATCGCCGGTTTTCAGGCCCGGTTACTGGGCGCTCGGTGGCGCTCGGCGATTTTTGATCATCTGTATCTTTTTTCAGCGCGGACTCTTAAGCCGCTTCTGGCAAACGCCGGTTTCACCATCGAAGGGGTGTACACCTGGGGCGGCATTGCATCTGGTCTTGCCCCTCCGCCGCTTAAGAAATGTATCGACCGGGCGGCAAAAGGCCTGGGAATTGGAGACGTAATGCTGGTAAGATCCCAAAAATAAGGGAAGCCGTTCGTAATCCGCGCTTTGTGAGTCCCGGCCTTGCCGGTTCAGCCCTTGCTTGTTTTTCTTTTTACCGTTTTTACTGTTTTAGCCGTCTTCGCTGTTTTAGCCGGCGTTTTTGCTGTTTTAGCCGTCTTCGCCGTTTTAGCCGGTGTTTTCGTTGTTTTTGCCGTCTTTGCCGTTTTAACCGGCGTTTTCGTTGTTTTGGTTGTCGTCTTTGCCGTTTTTGGCGTCGTCTTTTCTACGACGGCCTTTTTTTGGCCTGCGTATTTCCGGTTAAGGTCTAACATGTATTCACTACAGGCGGTACAGAGTTTCCGTCCTTTCCGTACCCTGCCGCCGCAGCGGGGACATTTACCCGTCGATACGCGCTCGTGGTAGCGTTCCCGTCTTTTTTCATTGACCTCTTCCTTGTGCAATTCAAGGAATTTCCTTTGCCGAAGCCTGTTGCTCTCCCGTGCTTTTTCATCCATAGTTTGCTCCTTACTGAATAAAAATTGCGGTTCACCGGGAACCATGTTCCCGCACCCACAGGGCAAGAAACCGCAAAGACAGTTGCGCCGGACTGAAGGTCCGCAGTAACCATGTTTTGCAACTGGCTTTAATTCTATTATAATTTTTTTTCAATTAATCGCAAGCCATAAACTTTCCAAAAAAGAATCTTGTAATATTTTTGTAAACTATCTATAATATATGAATACGAGGTAAACAATGAAACAAGTCCTTGTACTATACCTGTTTTGCGTAATTTTTGCGCTGGTTCCCGCAGCATACGGCGCCGCCCAGAATGAACAGGAGGGTAATGCGACATGGTACGATACCGATTCTCTGGATTTGCATGCTTCCCATCCAAAACTGAAGGCCGGCACTAAACTTCGAGTTACCAACCTTGAGAATAACAGAGTTGTATATGTAACAGTTAACAAAAATATTTCCAGCAGCCCGGATCGAATAGTGGATATTTCCGCCGAAGCGGCAAGAAGACTGGAGATGACCGCAAGTCATTTTACGCCGGTTCGTATTGAGGTGGTAAAGGAGATACCGCCTGAAGCAGAAGCGCCGCCGCCCGTTTCCGAACAGCCCGCCGAAGTTGCCGGGGCTCCGCCCCTGGAGCAGGACAGGCATGGGCCGCCGAAAAAGTATGAGCCTTCGTATACGGATATTGAACCTGTTGCTGAAGAACCCCCTCCTCCGCCTCCCGCCGTTGCCGCCCCGCCGCCTCCTTCCCAACTGCCGCTTGACGAGGATATGGCGGGGGCTTCTACCCCTGGTTCCGCCGCGCATCCGGCTCCCCAGCCTCCGGTGCGGTTTCCGCCTCCACAGCAAGCCGCCGAGGGCCCCCAGCCTCCGGTAAGAGTTCCGCCTCCTCAGCAAGGCGCCGAGAATCCCCAGCCCGAGGTAAGCGTTGAACGTTCCATACAGGGCATGACCGTCAAAGTGATTGTTAATATTAATGGAAAGGAGCATGTGGTAGAAATTCCAAATGGCGACATACCGCCGCAGGAACCGGCGGAGCAGAGCAGGCGGCAGCCTTCATCATTATTGGACGGCGCTTCGTCGGCAAAAATAGTGCCCAAAATGCCCGATCCAAAGAGTAATGGGGTATACCGGGTACAGGTTGGCTCTTTTGCCAGCACTGCCTTTGCCCGAAACTATTTTGACCGTCTTACAGCCGCCGGTTTTCACCCTAACTTTGAGCAGTATGGCAAACTGTACCGTGTGGTCCTTTCCGGAATAAAGGCTGCGGATATGGCCCAGATTGCCCAGCGGCTTGGTTCCGCCGGCTTTAATGAAGTCTGGGTGCGCGAAGAAAAATAACGCCGCCCGCATTACTCGCCGGATGGTTTTCATGTGATGACGGCTATTGAGCGCCTGCCCCAGGATTCTTTCCTGCTTAAGCTGGATCCCCGGACCAAAATTCTGCTTACGCCTTTTTTTACATTGCTGGTATTTGTGGTGGACAAACCGCTTGTCGCGGCAGGCCAGATGATTGCCTTGCTTGTTCTGGGATTCGCCGCAAAAATGCCCCTTAAAAAAATATTCGCTTATATCAAATTCGTATCGTTTCTTGTAGTGGTTATTATTTTACTGCAAATGCTTTTTGGCGCGGAACGGCATGACAGCCATTATTTGTTAAAGCCTATCTTTCCCGAACAGGTTCCGCTTATAGGCGGCAGGGGATCGCTCAAGCGGGAGGGCTTGTTTACCGGCCTGATGATTTCCTGCCGTCTTGTTGCCCTTATTGTTCTTATGCCAATGCTTACCTCAACGACAGAACCACGCCTGCTCACACTGGGGTTTACCAGGCTTGGGCTGCATTACCGGGCCGCCTATATTATTACCGCCGCGCTTAATCTTGTTCCCTCCTTCGAAGAAGAAGCCCGCGCTATTATGGACGCCCGCAGGCTCCGGGGAACTGGAGCCTTTGAAAAACGCGGCTCCTTTGCCAGGCTGAAAGAGTATCCGGCGATAGCCCTTCCCTTAATTATAAACGCCATGCGCCGGGCACAGATGATGGGGATCGTTATGGACTCACGGGCATTTGGCTTCCGCAAAACCAAGACATGGCTTATAACGGCGCGGATAACACATATTGACCGGGCGGCTTTTGCCATCGGCGCCGGGTATGCGGTCATTGCTTTGGCGCTGAATTTTTTGCTGTAATGGAAAGGTCATGCCGCAGCCGCTTATCAAACTGGACAATGTTTCCTGGGCCTACCGCCGTGCAAAAACCTGGGCGCTTAAAAACATCAATGTTGAAATCGGGGAGGGGGAATGTATCGCGGTAATGGGGGAAAGCGGCGCGGGCAAGACAACGTTCTGCAGGCTGTTAAACGGCATTATCCCCCATTCCCTGAGCGGAAAACTTCTTGGAAGGGTGCTGGTAGACGGCGTTCTTACGCAGGATTCTTCGGTGGCTGAACTGGCCGGAAAGGTAGGCATGGTCCTGGAAGACCCTGAAACACAGCTTGTTACCGCAAGGGTGAAAGACGAAGTTGCCTTTGGTCTTGAAAATCTGCTGCTGCCCCCCGGTGAAATCAGGGCGCGGGTAAAACAGGCGCTTGAAACAGCCGGGCTTGGCGGCTATGCGGACTTTTCACCATCCGCGCTTTCCGGCGGACAGAAACAGCGGCTGGCAATCGCGGCGGCGCTGGTCATGGCCGCCAGGGCGCTGGTCCTTGACGAACCGACATCCCAGCTTGATCCCGCAGGATCAAAAGAAGTTCTTTCGTTTATTCGGGAAATACGCAGACAGCGCGGCCTAACCGTGATTATGGCCACCCACAACAGCGAAGAGGTATGCGAATTTGCCGACAGGGTATGCCTCCTAAAAAATGGAACGGTGGCGGCCCTTGATACGCCGGAGCGTATTTTCAGCAATGGGGAACTTTTGAATGACCATTGCGTCAGGCTTCCCCAGGTTTCGGAACTGGCCCTGTGCATGAAAAAAAACGGAGAAGAGCTGCCGTTTTTTCCCCTGCTGCCCGGTGAAGCAAAGGCAGCGGTGCTTGCATGGTTTAAAACCGGACCTAACGGAGATAAGCATTAATGGATTCTCTATTAACGCCTGCCGCGCTACGGATAGAGCATGTATACTATTCGTGGGATTCACAAAATTATTCCCTTGAAGATATTGATGTAACGATACATGACAATGAATTTACCGCGATTATCGGGCAAAACGGAGCGGGTAAATCAACCCTGCTTAAAAACATAACCGGTCTTTTGCGTCCGTCAAGGGGCAGTATCTATATTCGCGGAAAAAACGCCCGCGAAATGACGGTTCCGCAAATAGCGGCGGAAACCGGCTTTGTGATGCAGAACCCCGACAGGCAGCTTTTTAGCGCTACTGTCTACGATGAGGTTTCTTTTGCCCTGAAAAACGTCGGCCTTGCGGAAAGGGAAATACGGCGCAGAACCGAAGAATCCCTGGAGACGGTAGGACTTTCCGGGCAACGGGACGCTTTTCCTCCGGCCCTGGGCAGGGGGGACCGGACAAAGACGGTTATTGCGGCGGTTTTGGCAATGGGTTCAAAAATTATTATACTTGATGAACCGGTTGCCGGGCAGGATTATTCCGGCAGCCGGAGGATTATGGACATTGCCGCCGAATTGCGCGAAAAAGGCCGTACCATTATTATAGTTACCCATAATATCGCCATGGCGGCTGAATATGCCCGGCGGATATTGGTGATGCATGAAAAACGGATATATATGGACGGAAGGCCGGAAGCTGTTTTTTGCCGTTTCGAAGAACTGGCAAAAGCAAATATTCTGCCGCCGCCTGTAGCAAGGCTTTCGCGGGAACTGCAAAAGGAATTGCCGCTTGAACGGATAGCCATGACTACGGAAGAACTGGCTCGAATGTTGATAAACCTAAAAAAGAAACAGGCCGGCGGTACTTGATCTTGCGCCAAAAACTGTTATGATGTGCTTGTTTTACAGGGAGGCTTTATGATACCAAAAAACGAATCCGGCGGGGGAATATTGCCGCCTGAAAAGGTGCACCCGGCGCTTGTTGCCGTATGGTCGGCGGTTGTCGCCGCCGGGCATATCATCCCTTCTATACCCATGCTGGGTACGGGCAGTAATTTTTCGCTTACCGCCGCGCTCTCTCCCCTTTCGGGGATTTTGTTTGGCCCTATAGCCGGCGCGCTTTGTTCCGCCGCAGGGGGCTTTATCGGCAGCCTTATTGCCCCCCACACCGCATGGATGGGCATGGGAACCTTTATTATTGGAACAACAAGCGCTTTTACCTCAGGGTGTATCGCCTGGGGCAGTTGGCCGCCGGTTTCAATAAACAGGCGCGGTAATTTTATCGTGAACGGCGGAATAATTGTGTATGCAATCGGTACGATTCTCTGGTTCACCCAGGAAACCGGGCGGAGCGTTATTCGATTCCCGCTGGTGTACTATGGCGCGGGTTTTGTCGCCATGATGACGGGGAGTATTTTTGCCGGTAAAATGCTTGCCGGACGCAGAAAGGCCCTGTACTTTCCCGCGCTTTGGCTCTGCGCTTTTGGGGGCCTTGTCGGCGGCGCGACCGTTGGAAATTTTTTCTCCCTGCTTTTATACAAGCTGCCCAGGGAGACATGGCTCTACCTGACCGTAGCCGCTCCCATTGAGCGGGCTGTTTTTTCGTTAGGCGCCATGCTGATAGGCGCGCCGCTGCTTGCCGGTCTGCCCAAAATCGGCATTTTTATCGGTCCCCAGGCAGGGGAGGAAGATATTCCAGCGGACGGAACTGCCGGGGAAAGCGGCGAACCGTGAGCAGAATTGATTTTCATGTCCATGTTACTCCGCCGGACATCAGCGCAAACTGGCGGAAATACGCCGAAACAGAGCCCCATTTTGCCCTCCTTTCGGGAAGCCCCCGCAACCGGTTTGCCGCAGCCGAAGATGTAATTGCCGCGCTTGACGAGTCGAATTTTGATAAAGCCGTTATTTTTGGATTTGCCTTTGGGGACATGGGACTGTGCCGCCATGTAAATGATTATGTTATTGAAAAATGCGGACAGTTTCCCAAGCGGCTTACCGGCTTTATGGTAACGCCGCCCAAAGACCGGGAACTTGAACGGGAAATAGATCGCTGCCACAAGGCCGGCCTTAAAGGGCTGGGCGAGCTTTTTCCCGCTGTACGGGATTTCGATATTGGTGAAAAAAAAGATACGGAAACCCTTGCCGCCATCTGCGCCGAACGCGCCTTGCCGGTACTTATTCATGTCAATGAGCCGGTGGGCCATCATTATCCCGGAAAAATGGCTACCGGGTTCTGGCAGATTGAACGTTTTATCGAACACAGTCCCGGCCTTACCATTATACTTGCCCATTGGGGCGGCGGCCTGTTGTTTTACGAAACCATGCCGGAACTGCGGGAAAAATGCCGCAATGTGTATTACGATACCGCCGCGTCGCCTTTCCTGTACGACAACCGCATTTATCATGCGGCCTGCGCCCTGGGCCTGACAGAAAAGATACTGTTTGGCAGTGATTTTCCCCTGCTGTCCCCTTCGCGTTACCTGGCCGGTATGGAGGGAATTACATCTAACGACCGGGAACTTATCCTTGGTGGAAACGCCGGGCGGCTGCTGGAAAGCCGAGCCGCCCTTGCGGCAGAGTGATGTATTATGGGCTTTTAATATTACCGGTTAATGGGACGCCACTTTGGCACGAATAAAGCAGCACTGAATAATTCTCGATTAAATTATTCAGTGCTTTCTTGGGAAATTAACCAGGTTGCAGATTGTGTGTTATTGTACACATCTAAGCCCATGTGTTCCTCCCGGTACGGTTGGAATCAGTGTAATTTGGCTTAGATTTTTTAAAGGTACGCGCCCCTTTCGGCTAGATAAATTATGAGGCAATCGCCTTGTTGACATTGCGCTGTAGTTCAACTAGTCTACTCTATGCTCTTGTTGGACTTGTACGATGAACATTAAAATCTGCGGCCTGTTCCGCGATGACGACATTGATTATGTGAACGAGGCCCGCCCCGATTATATTGGCTTTGTATTTGCCGAAAGCCGGAGGCAGGTACGGCCCGCGAAGGCGGCGCAACTGCGGCAAAAGTTGTTAGGCGCAATTATACCGGCGGGAGTTTTTGTAAATGCTCCGGTTGCGGACATTGCCGCCCTGTACCGGGACGGCGTAATTACCATTGCCCAACTGCACGGGACCGAAACAGCAGCGTATATTACCCGCCTGAAAGAAGCAAGCGCCGCCGCCGGAAAAAGCCCAATTCCGGTGATAAAAACCATTTTCAGCAAAGACCTTGCCGCCGGAACAGAGCCGCCTGAAAACGCTGATTTTTGCCTTGTTGACTCAGGAGCCGGCAGCGGCAAAATCTTTGACTGGAATATTATTAAACCCTTAGGTGAAAAACGGCAGCCCCTGTTTCTTGCCGGCGGTATCAATCTTGGCAACATTGAACAGGCAATGGCGCTCAATCCTTTCGCTGTAGACATTTCCAGCGGCGCGGAAACAGAAGGTGTGAAAGACCGGGAAAAAATATTACGGCTGGTGGAAAA
>JAITHQ010000184.1 GCA_031279925.1 Treponema sp.
TTCGTGCGGAGGGGTTTAATACCCCGCCCCTTGGGGCGGTTAAAAAGGTATTAAACCCCGACTGCAATTCCTTATTAAGAACAACCATACCCCGCTGCTTGCGGCGGGGTTGGTTGATTCCGCTCACCGTTTGGATTCCCCGGTATTTTTAGTACTAAGTGAAATCAGTAACAACGTCAGCCCGGCCAGCACAACCAGCAGAGGCCACCAGTTCCTGACAAACTGGGCAAGCGAGAAAGAAACCAAGTCCAAAGAAAAGATCATTAGAGCCGAGCCAAGGATAACAAACGCCGCCGAAGGCGCTACATATTTTGCCTTGAATACCCCATAGCGGTGCCAGCCGGCGGGGAACAGGGCCAGGCCGGAAAATATCGAAAGCAGGGGCCAAGCGCGGGAAAAGGCAATGGGAATAATTTGAAGGGCAAAGAGAAAGAGAAAAAAGCCGGCCTGCAGAAACAGGGCCGCGAAAAACAGATATAAAGACCGTTTGTTCAGTTTTATCGCCGGCACCGCGCAGACAGCGCCAAGTATAATAAACAAAAAGGAAAACAGTATCGAGGCCTGAGAGATTGCCGCAAGTGACCCAATCAGTACAGCAATGCCAAGGAACATAAGAAGTATTCCGATAATGAAAATAAACCTGGCGCTGCTTTTACGGGCTACAAATAAACGCATATATGGTAGTATAGTGTAGACACAGGATCAATACAATGGGAAAACGAAACATGCTCCGTTATTGCATCGCCGCGCTGCTGCTTGCGGCAGCCGCATTAACAACAACAAGCTGCGCGAAAAACCGCGCCAAAGTCAAAATCGATCCATACTACATAACCGGCGGGCGTGAAAACCGGGAAAGCCTGCAGGACCTGTTCGGCCTGCTTGCCCAGGAAAACAGTTCCGCCGAGGACCAGTTTGTTGTAATACGGGAAATTGCCAACAACTTTGCCCGCCTTAAGGAATACGGCAGGCTGATCCATTTCCTCGGCGGATGGACGATTAATTACCCCGGCGATCCCTACAACAGCTATTATCTGCTGATGATTGCCTACGCATATATGCAGCAGGGTTCCTATCCTGTGGCGGCGCGGTATTTCGAGATTATCATCAAAAACTACGGCGATTTAACAGTCAATGGGGAATCTATCCACCTCGCCTGCCTTAAACAACTTATCGAGCTGTCCGATAATCCCGAACAGCAGGTTTGGTATTACCAGGAACTGATCTCCCGTTTCAGTGAAAAAATCGATTTGGGGGCCGCATGGTTCATGTTGGCCCAGGCATACGAGCGCGTTGGGGACTGGAATGGCGCAATCGGGGCATATACCCGTTACCAGCCCTACGCCGGCGCCCTGATACCGGGCTTTCCCAATGCGGATAATCACGCCAAACAACAGGTGGATTTCCACAATTCTCCCAAGGACTGGACTTTTGAAAGCCTGCCCGCCCTGCTCGGCGCTGTGCAGGCTGCCCTGGATACAGGTAATCCCTGGCAGCTTCGGCGCTGTCAGGCCAAGGTAAATTTTTTTGCCCGTTCATGGGAACAGGGAGAAACCGATGATTCGGGTATGGCGGACTTCAACCTGTCCGATTTTATGCGGGGTAACCGTATCCAGTATGCGGGCAGGCTGGACGCGTCTTCCAACGCCACCGAAGCATTCCTCCGTACCTGGGGCTGGTCCCAGTATATCTCGATCTGGTATCTTTATTTCAGGAAGATATACTTTCCCTCCGACCCCGAAATTCATGGGAGATGGGAATGGGCCGGGGTGTATTACGGAGAGAAATTTTAAACAGGGGGAACAACAACCCCGCCCTGAAGGGACGGGCTATGTTGTTCTTATAAGGTATTGCAGCCGGGTTTAATACCCTTTATAACGCCCTAAGAGCCCGAAAATCGGGATTTTTGTGGTCTATTGACCGCAAAAAACCACAATTTGAACAGGCTCTAAAGCTCCCCGCCGCAAGCCGCGGGTAATAAGGAGATCGATTCTAACAATGGGAAGCATAATTCAAACCCGTCTTGTGCCGGTGCTGTTGCTCTGCGCCCTGTCCAGCCTCCGGGCGGAGCCGGACAACGGCCTTCCCCAAACTATAGATCGCCCCCAGCGAAGCGTCCGCGCCGATATTCAGCTGCCGCCTTCCCATTCCCCTGCCATCTCCCCTTCCCTGCTCCTTACCTCAGACGCACTGGAACAGCCCCTTACCAGGCGTTATATTATTGAATACTCCAGCCCTAGAGGAATTGCCTGGCTTACCGCAGTCATGCAAAAAGGGAGTTTATACCTGCCTTATATTAAAGAAGAAATCACCCGGCGGGGACTGCCGCCTGAACTGGCGTACCTGCCGCTAGTCGAATCAAACTACCTGGCTTCGGCACGGAGCAAATCCGGCGCGGCAGGGTTGTGGCAGTTTATGATGAACAGTATTGGTCCCTATAATATGCAAGTAACCGACATGGTGGACGAGCGCCGCGATTTTCGAAAGTCTACCATCGCCGCCCTGCGAAAACTGGAAGAGAACTACAATATTCTGGGGAACTGGCCGCTGGCGCTGGCGGCCTACAACGCCGGCCTTGGCGGGGTAAGCCGGGCCGCAAAGCAGGCCCAAACGCGGGATTATTGGGCGCTTTGCGGGCAGGCGGCGCTACGGCAAGAAACTATACACTATGTGCCCAAGCTGCTGGCGGTTGCGTATATTGTGTCCCAGCCCCGCAGGTTCGGCCTGGACCTTTGGCCCGAGGCCATTGCATGGACAGCCGTTCCCGCCCCAAAACAGGCGTCCCTGGACCTTATTGCCGCGGAAACCGGGGCCGACCGGGAACTGCTTGGCCGTCTGAATCCTGAATTGCTTCATGGCGTTACTCCGCCAATTCCCGGCTATGAGATCAAGGTTCCCATAGAGCTGGCAGCGCCGCTTGCCGGGCTGTTTGACCGGGAAGACTTCCAATTGCTGCGGCTGCATCGATATCAGGTACAATACGGCGACACCCTTTTGGCGCTGGCCCGGCAGTACGGGGTATCACTTGGCCTTATTGAAGAATACAATCCGGGTATCCTGAACCGTTTCCTCAAAACCGGGGAAACCATCACGATTCCGGCCTTAATCGAAGCAATACCTATTGCCAAAACTAAAACCGCCGGAAAATACCCTTTTGATGGGACCCATCTGGTCCAATGGGGCGATACGTTTTGGTCTCTGGCGCTTCGCTATGGCGTCGGTCCCAGAGAACTGGCTTTGGAAAACGGCATGGAACTTAATCAAATCCTTCCTGAAGGAAAAACCCTGAAAGTACCGATAATAGAAATAATAGAGTGAGCCGGTTTCAAAATTGAAGTTTTAAAACCGGTTCGAGTGAAAAAGCAGCAAGGAAAGAGAATGAATACCTTATCTGTAAAACGGCTTGTGCCGCCGGTTTTGCTTTTTGCCGCGGTCTCCGTGTTTGGCCAAGCCAAAACCAGCGTCAATGGAATAGTTGAGTGGAACAAAATGGAAATGCGTGCGGCGATTTCTCTTGACCTCGCTTCAGCCAATATCAAACTGCCCTCCGGTAGAACCCAGGGGGAAATGCTGATTGCTTCCGAATATTTAAGACTAATCCGGCCCCATATTCTGAATTTGCAGGTAGATTCCTCGTCAACTGTGGCGGACCTTGTTGAACGGGGGGAATGGAGTCTGCCGGAAGCTGATGCCTTTGCGCTTGAGGCCCATAGCGTACCCCCGGCGCTTTCGCCGGATTTCAGCCGTCTTTCTGCCGCATATTCCCTGAGCATCGCCGGAATCAGCGCGGCCCTTATCCGCCACAGCCGCCCGTCCGATGTCCCCCGGACATTAAGCCCTGTCGCAACGGCGTCTTATACGGGAATTATTATTATCGCATCGGAAAGTTTGCCTGTTCACGGCAGAAGAGGCGTTGCCCTGACCGCCCCCTGCCTCTTCCCCAAAATCTGGGATGCCGGTATGAACCTTATTTTTGAACGGAACATGCTGGACAGTGCGCGCAATTCCATGGTCCATTATGCCCCGGCGCGGAGTATCTTTGCCGCCAGTCCCTCAGGGCTTTCCCCGGAGATCGCCGCACTGGTGGGCGATAAACCGCTACGAATTTTCGCTCGGGGCGTTTTTGGCATTGCCCCTACCGATCCTATTATCGACCGGGAAGACGCGCTGCTTATCATTGCCAGCGAAGAAAACCGCAGGCTCCTTCGGGAAGGCCGTTTGGCGATTATTCTTGACGATTCGATGCTAGAGGACAGCCTGGATAATTAACCGTCTTCAAATACAAAAACGTCCAGCGCTCGCTCATCACGGCGCTGGACGAGCGTACCGGAGGAAGGAGTAACCCCGGACGCCAACCATAGGAGGAACCAAAATCGCATTGGTTTGCTACCAATACAACCATCTCTACGATTAAAAGTTACAGCACCGGATCGGCAGTCATGCCGCAGCCTGGAACGGCTGCCGGTGACGGCGCGTCCATTTCTGCTTTCCATTGGGCAATAAAATGCTCATAAGCGGCAATGGTAGCTGCCATTACTGTGTCCTGCACGTCGCCCCTGCCGCCCCAATCGGCCCCATCCATAATATATAGATGTTTAAGAATTCCCTCGATATCTTCGACTGTACAGCCCGGCTGGGCGGCCCTGCGGCGTTCAAGACCCCGCAGCTCCTCATCAAAGGTATCCGCATATTTGGTTTCCCGCCATTGTTCTGAAACACTCACCGCACAGCTCCAATATTGGTGAACAGCATACTTTGTATTGTTACCCCTAACCACTGTAGGCATTAGGGCATAAAAAGGGCCTCTCATTCCACCAACCTTGCCGCAAGTAAACGAGGCATTTATTTTGGTAGGTATAAGGATTCTGGCTGCACTTTACATACAATCAATGCCTATACCAGTAGCATATCAGCAGGGAAATACCTGCGCAAGAGGGCGCTTATGTCTGTCAGGGTAACCGCATGAAAAAAGGCTCAGGGTAAAGGGATGAGAAGAAAACAAAACAATAAAAGAGGGAAAGATATGAGAAAGCGCAAAAAGACATGGACGCGAGGTGGGTTGTTAAGAACAGCGAACGGCAGTACGGGTTACAAGGACCATATCAACATGGACAATAAATCAAAAATAATTACGAAGTATGTGGCGGCTGACGCGGCGGTACATGACAGTCAACAGGTAAAAAAAAGACAAAATAATTATTTAAGGTAAACCCCCGGCTATGCCGGGGAGACTTGAAAAGGCTATGCCGTGTCCTGCGTGATACGGACAGGGAAAAGTAATAAGGTACTCCCGATGAAGCCTCCGAGCAAGTCAGCCAAAGGAGTACCAATGAAAGACGGGCAAAGTAATAGTATAAAACCATAACAAAAAACAAGGTAAAAACAAATGATGTACAAGTAAAACAGGGTAGGGGAAACCGAATAGTGAAAGAACGCTGAGCTAATGCCCCCTTTAAGGGGGCTTCCTAAAGCCACCGGCTATGCCGGTGGATTATTACTATTAGCGGCTGATGGGGAGAAAAATGAGCTCTCACAAAGGCACAAAGACAC
>JAITHQ010000191.1 GCA_031279925.1 Treponema sp.
TAAGGAAAATAGCCAAAACCTTCTGTTTAAGAGATATTGAGTGAGTTGAGCAATTGGTTCAGGGCAATCAAAGGATCCTCGTAGCGTTCCAGCTTGATAAGAAGCTGGTAGTTATGATCAGAAATAACCCGTATGGTTTTACCAATACAGTCGTGCAGCTCTTGTGCGCCAAGGTCCGGAAAATACTGGGGCTTGCGGGGAATAAAAATACAATGGCTTCCATCGCGGCGGACTTCGGCGATACGGGGCGGAACGGGCACCAGAAAAATGAGGAAATCGGATTTCCCTCCACCGATGCTGAGGCTATAGCCAGATTTCAGTGCATGGATATTCCTTTTACCAATAAAAGTATTCTGATCCTCGACAAAAAGATTCAAAATAAACGGGCCGCTTGAATCTATTGCCATCTGCGGCTGAGAAGGAGGGCGATCCGTATATGGGGTAGAGCGGGTTTGGGGCTGATTTGCCGCTTGGTTTGTAAAGTCTTTAGTATGGTCAACAAAAAGCGGAAGGCTGCCGTCCACCCGGCGGGGCGAAGCCGCCTGGGCCAGCGCCCGGTTGGGGCTTGCATGCAAGTTCCGGGAAACAAAAAAAATGCCAAGGCCCAGGCCAATTAATGCAAGCAGCCCCAAGCCGATAAACAAAAGCAAACGAAGGTCGCCGCTTTCAAAAATGGGACGTGCCGATGGTGTTACTACTGCCTGCGTGGGCTGTTTTGCGGATGGAGTCGATGCAGCAGGCTGCTGCGTGGAAACCGGCGGCGTCTGCGCTGGCTGTGTCATGTCAGGTGTAGTAGGCATCTGCGTAGGCCGTGTTGTAGATGGAGCCGGCGCGGTTGGCTGTTGCAGGGCGGAATCCGGCGGCGGCGTTACCGGCTGTGCAGGCCGTGTTGTAGATGGAGCTGGCGCGGTTGGCTGCTGCAGGGCGGAATCCGGCGGCGGCGTTACCGGCTGTACAGGCCGTGCTGTGGATGGAACCGGCGCGGTTGGCTGCTGCAGGGCGGAATCCGGCGGCGTTACCGGCTGCGCAGGCCGTGCTGTGGATGGAGCCGGTGTACCTGGCTGCTGCGTAGAAACCGGCGGCGTCTGCGCCGGTTGTGTTGGCTGCTGCTGGATGGAAGCGGGCGGTGTTTGTTCTGGCGGCGACGGCCGGGGAGTCCGGTCCGATACGGGGGGGGTGGCCAGCGGCTGACCAGGGGTGATTTTTACAAATTCAAGTCCAATGTTACGAGCGTCAAGACGGGCCTTGCTTTCCGCGATCAATGCCGACAGACCAGCGGCATCAAGGCTGGAAGAAGAACTACCCGGCACGGACATGGCGGTGCCATCGCTTACCAGCACTATTTTCTTTGGCCGGGATGGGAGTGACGCGGCGTATTGCTCCGCAAAGCCCAGGGCCGCCGGAATATCCGACCAAGGGTCCAGGGGGTATTGCAGAAACATGCGGCCAATAATGGTTTCCACATCGCCGCGGCCTTCAATACGGCGGGAAATTTCAAGCCGGGGCCGGTCCGAAAAAGCAATCAGGTGGAAGGTATCGCCGGTACGGAGAAATTCTTTCAGGAAAGCGCCGCTAATATACGAATTCACTTCCTGATATGCATTGCTCATGCTTGATGAGGTATCCAGCAGCAGAATAAGATCAATGGGACCCGCATTCTGCCCGTAAAGACCCAGAAGCGCGCCAAGCGCAAAAACAACTGCTATGCAACCTCTCTTTTTCATCATAAACACCTGCTTCGCCTCTCTTCCATACTGCATGTTTTCTGCGGAACATCAACAAACCGTCAAACGCTTACCGCCGAAATCTGCTCCACAACATAGGAGTTCTTTTCCAGTGTCGCATGGGTCTTCTCATCGCGTATCTCATAATCAAACCGTTCCCCCGCCGTCTTATTAAGTATAGCAGCTCCAAAGGGAGAAAGATAGGAGATAATATTGTTATCCGGGTCGGATTCCCATGGCCCCAGTATGGTGTATTCTTCGGTTCTGTCTTTACTGTCATTCCGCAGCGTAACCCTGGTCCCAAAGGAAACTTTTGAGCTGTTAACCGAATTGGGATCAAACAGCTGGGACCGCTCAATTTCTTCTTTAAGTTTTGCCACTGTGGAATTAAGCAGTTCCTGTTTTTCCTTGGCCGCCTTGTATTCGGCGTTTTCCCGAAGATCCCCCAGCGAAAGGGCGAATTCAATTTCCTTGGAATTGGCTGGAACGTCTACCTCCATAATGCGGGCAAGCTGTTTCTGCTTTTCTTCGTACTTGGCGGCGGTAACCATAAGGCCCCGGAATACCTTTTTTTCGGGGTCTTCAAAAAATTTAAAGTCTGGATGCTTGTCCTGGATAAGGCTTTTCAGGTTAAGTTTGTCCTGGGGGTCAAGGTCCTTAACATCGTTAATAAAGGTGTAGATACGAACAATCGTGTCGTAATCGGCGTTATTAATAAATGCGTTAAGAATGCCTTCCCGGAACAGAGTGGCGTAAACCAGTTTGTTGATCTTCCGGTTCTCGGAAGTATCCCGCTGGTTTTCTATATCGCGGTACGTTAGATTCAGAATGTGAATAAGAACTATAATCTGCCGTTCATAGGGAATGTTCGCGGCCTTAAACCATTCGGTCTGCGCGGCGTTTTTGAACAGCCATACCGCCGCTTCCCGGCAGTCCCTGAAATTCTCAAAACAGTTCAAAGCCATCGCCGTAAGTTTTTCGGTATAGCCTTCTTTTTCAAGCTGTCCGATTATCTGGGGGACCAGCGCATTTGGGAAAAGTTTTATATAGATGTCGGCCCAGCCGGGAATAAAAAGCTGGACATGCCGCAGAAATTCCTCCCTGAATTTATTATCCTTAAGATTCCTGAACAGGGCGGGAATGTTATCGATTCCCATAAATACTTCGGCAAAGTTGAGGGAAAGCCCTGTTCCCAGATGGGGGTATTTTCCGGCAAGCTCCTTGATTAAGAGATAGGAAGCAATAGCCTGTTCGCCGCTCTGATTCGACGAACGGAGAAACGCGGTAAAATACGAAAGCATTTCGGCAAAATACTCGGAATCAAGTTCGGCGTTTTTCTGGTTTACAAAATTACGGGTCGTAGCGGCGCGGTCAAAGAAATTCCGTTCCGCCTTGAATTCGTTGTAGAGCTTTTCCGAAACGCTGATTGGCCGGTCTCGCACGGTAAAGAGATCGATATTATCCGGGCTGACGCCGAACATAGGATCCGATTTGAGTATGTCACGCGCCTTGCCGCTCCAGTTGGACCACTCCCGTTCAGAAAGTACCGCGGGGGAAAGCTCCGCCTTAATCCGCTTGATGTCGCAGGAATTTCCAAAACTTTTGATAATGGTTTTAAGCGCCCACGCGCAGTCGCTTTTTACCTTTTCGTAGAGCTTTTCTTTTTTCCATGTCGCCTTAAGTACCCAAATGTGATCCTTTGAAAGGGTCTGCAGGGCGCCTACCGCCATTTTAAGCGACATCGTGTGTCCCCGCTTTTTGGCAAAATCAATATTGATCTCGTCGCCTTCGATGCCGGCAATGCGGCCTACGCCCCAGGTCCGGTGGAACACAAAGTTGCCCTTGTCGAAAGCAATATGTTTTTCAAAATCGGTAATCGCCTCATGGACATTACGATAGGTTTGGGACAGATTGGAAATACGGATGTACTCCTCAAGCTGGCTGTGTCCGGCATGTTTTTTGCGGAAACACTCGACCAGTTCCCTGCGGGCGTGAACATCCCGTTCATCGTACTGCAAAACAATTTTGAGTATGCTTATCGCGGTGTCAATGTCATTGTCTTTGCAGGATGTGTACACATCGTTCAGCAGAATCACCGCCTTGTCTTCGCTGATATTCTTGGCGATCTTCTTTTGTACATGGAGAAAAAAGTCGATGTCCTCCGGGCAAAAAACAAGGAGCTTTTCCCATATCTCGCGGACATTGGTAAAAAGCTGCTTGTTGATGTACCGGTGCAGGGCTTTCTTTAAGTAATCTATGGCCGCCTCGATGTTCCCCTGTTTTTCGTAATACTCCGCCAGGGCTTTGGCAAGGTCCGCTTCCTCGTAATCAACCTTAACCAGCCGCTCCCAGATTCCGTACAGGGCTTCTTCCTCGTTATCGTTTTTACAACATTCAATAAGGGTACGCAGGGCGAATTTGGATTCACCGTAATCGAGTATCCGCTCGCACAGATACCTGACAATGCTCCATTTGTGGTTGTCCACAAAAATCGTTACCAGGTTGATCATGGCGGCGTCATCGATAAGCTGCCGGGACAGGGCTACCATGCCGGAAAGGTACAGCGCGATGATGCTGTTTTTTGAATGGGCCAGATGCTCGTCACAGTCTTTCTTTACCTCATCGACAACCCGATTCTCGCGGGCTTCCTTGAGAACAAGATCAAGTTCCTTGAACTGATTGGTAGAATAATTGCTCAGGGCGGCTCTGGTCCATTTTTCCTCGTTTAACATCTCCCGCACATTTTTCAGGAGAATGGTTGAACCGGCGTCAACCGCTGAATCTTCCGGTCCTGTCTGTACCGCCGGCGTTACGGCGTGTTCCGCATCAATTTCTGACATCACTTTACTCCTCGTCTGAGCCGCTCATTTTATATACCGCTCATAAATTTCAGAATCGATCACTTTTATTTTCAATAATATCTCTTCAATTAGTTCCGGGTCTTCCCTGGTATTTTCATAATGATCAATGAGCCAAAAATACCGGTTGATTAACCGGGGCTTTAAAAAGGAATTCTGTCCGGGATTGCTACGGAATTCCGTTTCTATGGTAAAGATCGACTGCTTGAGCCGGCCTAGCTCAATCTGTTTTAATTCCCGCTTTACCGAAAAAACCCGCCAAATGCAGCCGTACACCGGTATCCATTCACACAGTTCCAGGTCTTTGTAGCCTTTTTCCGCGATCAGCCGATCCCGCAGGCGGAGTATCATTTCGGATTCCATGGCCCGAATGTCGATTTTTTCGGGGTCCAGAAAAAAGGCTTCCCGAAAAAGCGCCTTGGCCGCCCGGTCTTCTCCCATCAGAGCGTTTACATCGGCCAGTTCCGCAAGAGTTTCGCCGTTTTCCCGCTTAAAACGTACCGCCTGTTCCAGATATTTCAGCGCTTCATCGTAATTGCCTACTCCCTTGTAGCAGCGCCCCACCAGGAACAACAGCCCCGGATCGTGCTGATTAACGCCGTCTCCCAAAAGGTCTTCAAAACACCGCAGGGCGCTGGAAAACACATAGCGCCGGACAGCGTACTGGCACAGATCATATTCCTCATCGAACCGGTCGACAAATGCGTAATACTGCTTCAACCGGGAAAGGATATAGCCGCCCTTTTCGTAGGGGTTTTCGATATCCCCAATCCGCAAGGTATGTTCAAGCCACCAATTAACGCATTTAAGGGCGTATTTGGTTTCTTCGTTGTCAAAATCGATCCTCAGCGCCTCCTCCAGCAGCTCCGCCGCCCTTGCGGCATCCGAGGCTTTCATTTTATCATAGGCTTTCTGAATAAGCCCCGCTACCGGCTGTTCCGTATCCATTCCGCTGTACTTTGAGCCTTTTTCAAAACCCTCTTGGTACTTAGGCATGATGAAAAGGCCTTGGAAACAGCGGCGCAGGCCCCCGTTCCCCAAATCCAAGGCTGCTTACCAAACTACGTTTGGCTTGTCATATTCTGACATGTTAAAAAGCATGATCAATGGGCCGCTTGCAAAACCCGGTTGACTTTGAAGCGGCTCTTGCGGCCTTTAGCAAACTACCAGCCGCGTTTGATTGTACCTCAAGTGGAATCTATCCGCCAGGCAACCGGCTTGGCGGATAGACACAAATTAGACTTTACCATTTGCATTATACCATTTTTTGGGGGTTTGACAATAGCGCTTTTTGGGAGATATGCTTGCAATATGGGAACAACCATCATTGCCCCGTCGATTCTTTCGGCGGATTTTACCGATCTTGGCGGGGCGGTAGCGGAAATCGAAGCCGCCGGTGCGGATTGGGTCCACCTGGACATAATGGACGGACGTTTCGTGCCGAATATAACCTTTGGCCCAAAACTGGTAGAGGATCTTAGGCGGCGCAGTTCCGCCTTTTTTGACGTGCACCTGATGATAGAAGAGCCGGAAAAAATGGCGCCGCTCTTTGCCCGTTTTGGCGCGGATGCCATCACTTTTCACGCCGAAGCCTCGGTTCATTCCCACCGGCTGCTTGCGGCGATCCGGGAAATGGGAAAAAAGGCGGGGATAAGCATCGTTCCCGCTACCCCGGCGGCGATGATCGAAGAGCTGCTTCCCTTTGTTGATCTGGCGCTGGTTATGACGGTAAACCCAGGCTTCGGCGGACAGGCGCTTATTCCCCAGTGCCTTGAAAAGGTAGCAACAATCGCCAGGATGCGGGAAGAGCGAAACCTTGGCTTTCTTATTTCCGTTGACGGCGGCATACACGAGGGAACCGCGCCCGCCGCCCTTAAGGCCGGAGCCGATGTGCTGGTGGCAGGCTCCGCCTTTTTCGCCGCCGCCGGCAAGGCGGCTGTGGTTGAACAACTGCGCGCAGCCAAATAGCAATGCTGATTGTTATGCGAAGGGCCTATACCCTGCCCTTCCTGCCCTAATGATGTATGCGCCGTTCAAGTAATTTAAACAGCCACTTTATGCCGCGTATATTTTATACTATTTACAGTTACAGCCTTTCTATCCTTTTATCCAGATTGCTTAATAATTTTTCACATGTATCAAGAATGGATGATTGATCCAGTTTTGTAAATTGCTTCCCTTTAAGAATAATATTCCCGTTTACAAAAACAGTATCAACAGAATAGCCGGTTCCGGCATAAAGCAGATTGCTTAATCTGGTCTGCTGATTGCTTAACGCAATATCGCCTGATGTATCGATTAAAACAAG
>JAITHQ010000192.1 GCA_031279925.1 Treponema sp.
CCGGTTCTCCCGCATATCCTCTGTCAAGGCACAGATGCTGGGGATGTTCAAATATATCGGGCCGTTCCGCGATGTCGGTGGGGTTTTTCCCTGCCGTTTCCAGCGCCAGAGGCGCTTTGGCCATACAGCCGTCGGCGCTTAACCAGGTCCAGTCTATGCCTTTGACTTCCTCGTATTTCGCCAGTCCGGCTTTCCAGAGGACCTGAAATACCCCTTGTTCACACCAGAACTGGAAATAGCGGTGTACGGAACTTGACGCGCCGAAATGGGCGGGCAGGGCCTTCCATTGAATACCGGTACGCAGCACATAGAAGATAGCCGCAAGAGCCGCGCGGGGTTCTAGGGGCTTGCGGCCTCCGCCCGGTTTCCGCCGGTATTCCCGCGCCGGGCCGCGCTGTTTTTGCGGTATGAGCGGTTCCGCCGCCGCCCAGAACTCGTCGGTTATTTCCCATGAGTGTCTTTGTTTCATCAGTTCCCTCTCCTTGCTCTATCGGAAGAGTTCGCTTCATTATTTAGGGATAAGCTCTTAATCAGCGCTTCCTTAGCACAAAGGCGTATCAGGGAAGCAACCGGAATCCCGTTGCCCTCATGATTTTCATTCATACATTCAAATACCAAGCGGGATACGGTAAAAGAGGCCGGTATAACCAAGGCCAATGCGGAATACATATACAAGAGCTAAACCGGCAGGGCCTGCTAAAAACCTTTATTCGAAAGTCTGGTTTAATACCCCGCCGGACCTACGGTCCGCTCCGGCTGTTATCAGTCAAAGTGTACGCATTGGGGGATTAAACCAGACGGTATAATAAATTTCCTATCGAACGAACCTCCGTTCAAATAAGGCGCTGCTTAAAATACCGCAGAGATCTGCGGAGGCTCATCCTTGAGGAAAGCCATGCGGGGGTTTCCCTGCCGGTTTTCTTTTGACTATCTCCATGCATTAAAGAGAAAGCATGGAATTATGTTTTGGGCCTTCCTGGACTTGAACCAGGGACCTACGGATTATGAGTCCGCAGCTCTAACCAACTGAGCTAAAGGCCCGAATACATTACTTATATAGAGAACGGCAAAAAAAGTCAATTGCGTTTTTGATAAATCTGATTCGGGGGCGCGGCTGGAATACCGGCCTTTCATTAGGGTATGATAAAACAGGAGCTTATATGCCGCTAGATATGAGTAAAACTGTTTTATTAATAATCGATGTGCAGAATGATTTTTGCCCTGCGTATACTTCCAATACAGGGGGCCGGAATCCCCCTGGAGCGCTGGCGGTGCGGGACGGCTGCGATGTGGTCGCTCCGCTCAATTCGCTGGCGGCTGCTGTTGCCATAGCGGGGGGCCGGGTTGCGGCTACCCAGGACTGGCATCCTGGCGGGCACGTTTCTTTCGCTTCCTCCCACCAGGGCAAGAAAGCCGGTGACCGTATCGATCTTGCCGCCGCGCCAGGGCAGGTTCTGTGGCCCGGCCATTGTGTGCAGGGAACCTGGGGCGCGGCTTTTCACGACCGGCTCGATCTTAATCCCATCAGCCTAATCGTGCGTAAAGGTTTTCGCCGCGATCTTGATTCCTATTCGGCGTTTTTTGAAAATGACCGGAAAACCCCCACCGGCCTTGAAGGGTGGATACGTTCCCTGGATATCCAGACCGTAATCCTGGGCGGGCTTGCCACAGACTACTGTGTGCGGTACAGCGCGCTGGATGCGCGGCGGCTGGGCTTTACCACTATTATAGCCAGTGACGCGGTACGGGGCGTTGGCTACCCAGAGGGGTCGGTAGAACAGGCCATAGATGAGATGAAGGCTGAGGGGATACGATTCGCCCTTTCGGCGGAGCTGATGGAGGATATTCGCTGATGAAAATGCCAAAATCGAGCGGAGCGCCGGATTTACCAAACGGCATGTCCTCCGCCAATTCCGCCCTGTTTACCGATTTTTATTCCCTTACTATGGCGCAGGGCTACTGGAAAAAAAAACGGAACCGGCGCGCCGTTTTCGAAATGTTCTTTCGGCGGCAGCCCTTTGGCGGCGGTTATGCGATATTTGCCGGTCTGGGAACGCTGCTTACACGGCTGCAGTCGTTTGTTTTCTCGGCTGACGACACAGCCTGGCTTAAAAGCCTGGGCCTTTTTGATGCAGCTTTTATCGACTACCTTGCAAACTTCCGTTTTACCGGTTCCCTCTGGGCGCTCAACGAAGGTACGGTGGTGTTTCCCCAGGAGCCGCTTATCAGGGTTGAAGGCGGCCTTATCGAATGTCAGATCATCGAAGGGATGCTGCTCAATCTCATCAACTTTCAAAGCCTGGTTGCCACCAAAACCTGCCGGGTTTGGCTGGCATCGGGGCAAGGTTCGGTCATGGAGTTTGGCCTCCGCCGGGCGCAGGGGCCGGACGGGGCCATGTCCGCTTCCCGCGCGGCGTATATTGGCGGCGCGGCGGGTACTTCCAATACCCTGGCGGGGAAAATCTTTGACATTCCGGTACTGGGAACCATGGCCCATTCATGGGTTATGTCTTTTCCCGGTGAGGAAGAAGCCTTCGACGCCTACGCTGAACTGTACCCCGGCAGAACCATGTTTCTTATCGATACCTATGATACCCTGAAAAGCGGGATACAGAACGCGATACGGGTAGGGAAGAAACTCAAAGAGCAGGGCAAGCGGTTTGGGGTGCGTCTTGATTCCGGTGATATTCAATATCTGTCAAGCGAGGTCAGGCGGATGTTGGACCAAGCGGGGCTGCATGACGCGACGATTACCGTATCAAATGATCTTGATGAATCGATTATCGAGACACTGGTAAATTCCGGCGCTCCGGTAGACACCTGGGGCGTGGGAACGCAGATGGTTACCGGCGGCAAAGACTCTGCCTTTAGCGGGGTGTATAAACTTGCCGCCTGCGAGGATGCCAATGGCCGCTTAATGCCGGTAATGAAATTTTCCGACAACCCGGAAAAAACCACCAATCCCGGTGTTAAGCAAGTGTGGCGAATACAGGACGGCCAGGGGGCGGCGGTTGCCGATGTGCTGAGTCTGGACAGTCCCGGCGTGACCGATCATCTGGAAAAAGGCGTCCGTTATGCGTTTTGGCACCCACAGGCGGACTACCGGCATTTTTATCACATTATCGAAGGCGGCGTTGAACCAATGCTGAAGCCCCGCCTGTTAAAAGGTGAACTCTGCTCTCCGCTTCCGGCGCTGGAAGAAATCCGCGGCTATGTTGAGTCCGGGCTTGCCTCCTTTGACTCAACCTACAAACGCCTGCTCAACCCCCATGGGTACAAAGTTTCGATAACCGAGCAGCTCCGCCGCCTCAAGCTGGAATTGATACAGAGTTATCTGGGGGATTTATAAACGCGATCAATACGGCGGCATGTTGATCATGGAAACACTGCCGCAATTGGTACGGCGAATGGAGACAAAATTATCGCGGCGGCACACTCCAGGCTGCCGTGCGGGTCCAACAAATATGACAAAACTCAAACAAAGCCATAGTTTATATAAAAGAAGGCCATATTGAAAGCCTTCCAATGATCAAACAGTTTCTTTCGAAACAAGCGCCTTACCACGCGCCGCTGTTCCGTATTCGTTTACACACCGCTATTTTATTCGTGCGGAGGGGTTTAATACCCAAGAACCCGCTTACGCGGGGGAGCTTTAGGGCGTTATAAAGGGTATTAAACCCGGCTGCAATACCTTATAAGAGCCCGAAAATCGGGATTTTTACGGTCTATTGACCGCAAAAATCCACAATTTGAACAGGCTCTAAGAACAATATACCCCGTCCCTAAAGGCTAAACTTGACCCACAAAAAATAGTTCGCTATAAACCCTGCGGGGTGGGGGCAGCGGCAGGCTAAAAACCCACCCAAGTACCGCACCCCGTTAAGGGGTGTGGATGAACAACGTTA
>JAITHQ010000225.1 GCA_031279925.1 Treponema sp.
CATCCAGCCCCGCATAGTATACTTCTTTCATCTTCTGCCTCCTGGGTTATATGGGGTAAATCCTACTTCGTAGGTTAACCCACGGTCTATATCACGGGAGGCACTTCATATTGTCTAGAGACTTAAGACATTATCCTTCCGCGCCGATAAATGATAAGGGGGTAAGTCATTAAAAAGCTATTAATTATTTGCCTGCTGCCAATGGCGGCGGCGCTTGTATTTTCCAACGAACAGAAGAGCGCAGCCGGCGATACCACAGTTTACGAGACAAATGTCGTTTTTCGTGATTTCCCCTGGGGGACCAGTCTTGCGGAATTTACCAAAAAAATGGGCAAGCCCGTTTCAAGGGAAGAAGTAAATGGTCTTGTTTCCCTGGCATACGAGAATGTTAATGTAAGCGGGTACACCACCTATATGCTGGTATATTTCTCGAAAGCCGGCCTTCAGGCGGGAACCTACTATTTTCTTACCTATAATTGGGATGAGCTGATGAGGTGTTACAATGAACTGCGGCAGCAGCTCCGGGATCGTTACGGCCCTACCTACCTGTTCGATGGAATAATAAAGGAAATGCGCCCCTATGAATGTGCCTGGCGCCTTCCCGGCGGCTATGTTCACCTTAAGGTAAATACCCGCCAAAACGATCCGGTTACCCTCTGGTTTTCATCCCCTGCGCTGACCGAGCAGATACTTGGCTCCGATACAAAGCCGCTTACCGCCCAAAAAGGAGCGCGGTAAACAAGCGGCCAATTAAAGGGCCGCCAGTTTGCGATACCGGGTGTTGATTCTCAAGGGTTCTGATTGCGGACTAAAGTCCGGCGCTATTTTTCCCTGGGGGAAGCGCTGATTAATTCGCTTACGGCGACGGCTGCGCTTTGCTGAAGGCGCTTGGTGCTTCGGCTGCAGAAGGCTCCTTGTACTCCGCCAGTTTTTCGATTTTTTTTACCAGATCGAAACCTTCCCGGATGCTGGAGTCGGCGTGAAACCGCAGATGGGGAATTTTCCGTATCCGCATGGCCGCGCCCAGCCGCGATTGAATAAAACCCGCAGCGCTTTGCAGTCCCTCCGCGCCCCGCTTGATATTGGCGGTTTCGCGGATATTGGAAACATAAACATCGGCATAGGAAAGATCGCGGGAAACGGTTACCCGCGTTATCGAAAGAAAAGAAGTAACACGCGGATCCTTAATCCGGCCTTCCAGAATAAGGCCGCTTATTTGTTCCTGTATCAACTGCCCCAGCCGTTCGGTTCGATATTCAGCCATGCCAATCGCATCCCATGAAAACAGTATATGCCCAGCCGTCTATTCTGTCCATTGCGCAAGGCTGCTATGGCAGGGCTTTCGAGCTGATCCCCTGATCATCGCTCCATCCCTTGTGGTAATATTTTTCAATTTTGTATTTTTAAGAGGTTGCTGTTCCAAAACTGAAGTTTTGCAACAGCCTCTTCAGAAAGCTGAACCAGTTTTAAAACCCCCGGTTGGGTTTTTCAACCGGTTACAAAAAAGCAAATACAATAGCCCATTTTTTCTTGCCTTTTCCGCCAAATTTTGTCATATTGTATAAGAGGCAGTTTAAAAATTGAAGTTTTGCAACTGTCTCTTCGTATATTCATGCTAAAAATCCCCAAGGCGGTGTTTGATGTCAGACCAGAGCGTTGTACCCATAGACCAAATTCTTCCCCATAAACTGCCCCTGGTGGCCCTTATGGGGCGGCCCATCTTTCCGGGGATTTTTACCCCCATCATGATCGGCAACCCCACGGACGTAAAGGTAGTTGATGACGCGGTTTCAGGAGACGCCCTGGTGGGACTGGTGATGATGCAGAACGACACCGAAAGTCCCGGCATCGGAGACCTGTACAAAGTAGGTACGGTCGCCAAAATCGTCAAAAAAATCAATCTGCCGGACGGCGGGGTAAATATTTTTATCTCCACCCTCAAACGCTTCCGGGTAAAAAAAACGCTGCACGCCGCCAACCCCATTGTGGCCGCGGTGGAGTACATGGAGGATGAAGAGGATAACACCAGCGAGGTAAAGGCCCTGACCCGCGCGCTTATTTCCGAGATGAAGCAGATTTCCGAAAACAATCCGCTTTTTTCCGAAGAGATGCGCCTTAACATGATCAACATCGATCATCCCGGCAAAATCGCGGACTTTATCGCCAGTATTCTTAACATTGACAAGGCCGAGCAGCAAAAAATTCTTGAAATCCTCAACGTGCGCAAGCGCATGGAGCAGGTGCTGGTGTTCATCAAAAAAGAACAGGAGCTTTTGCGGATTCAAAAAAAGATTCAAAAAGAGATTAACGAAAAAATTGAAAAATCCCAGCGGGATTATTTTTTACGGGAAGAGCTTAAAGCGATAAAAGGCGAGCTGGGCATGGCCACCGACGCCAAGAGTTCCGACTATCAGCGCTTTAAGGAAAAACTGGACGGCTTCAAGTTTGAGGGAGAGATTAAAGAGCTGGTTGATCAGGAGCTTGAAAAGTTTAATTTGATGGAGCCGAATTCGGCGGAGTTTATTGTTACGCGCAATTACCTTGACCTTATTGTCAGCCTGCCCTGGAGCGAACCGGCCCCTGAAACGTTCAGCATGAAAAACGCGCAGACGATTCTTGAATCGGAACATTACGGGCTGAAGGATGTAAAAAGCCGCATTGTGGAATACCTTGCGGTACGCAAATTGCGGAACAATGCGGCGGGCAAGAAGGGGCCAGCCGGTTCCATTGTGTGCCTGGTGGGGCCGCCCGGGGTGGGCAAAACCTCGATAGGCAAATCAATTGCCCATGCGCTGGGTAAACAGTTTTTCCGGTTTTCCGTTGGCGGTATGCGGGACGAGGCGGAAATTAAAGGCCACCGCAGAACCTATATCGGCGCGATGCCGGGCAAAATTATTCAGGGGCTGAAAATCGTCAAGGCAAAAGACCCGGTATTTATGATTGACGAAATTGACAAAATGGGCGCGAGTTTTCAGGGAGATCCGGCAAGCGCCCTGCTTGAAGTGCTTGACCCGGAGCAAAACTCGGCTTTTCGGGATCAGTACCTTGATCTGCCCTTTGATATTTCCCATGTGTTTTTTGTCGTTACCGCCAACACGCTGGACACCATTCCGCCGCCTTTGCTTGACCGTATGGAGATTATCCAGCTTCCCGGTTACATCGACACGGAAAAACTGGAGATCGCCAAACGCTACCTGGTTCCCAAAAGCCTTGAGAAAAACGGCCTCAGGAAAAATCAGGTAAAGTACACCACAGACAGCCTGCTGCACATTGCCAACGCCTATGCCCGTGAAGCGGGTGTGCGTAATTTTGAAAAAAA
>JAITHQ010000253.1 GCA_031279925.1 Treponema sp.
CGATCCGGGCCAAGATCGGAAAATTCGATTCCCACTTTTGGAGGATTTTTGATAGGGGCGTCAAAACGGTACAGGGGAAACACATTTTCGCCGCCCAGGGCAATGGCATTGTCCCCCGCGCCAATCACCACCTCTTTTATGGAGGCGGTAAATTGCTGCGCCGTGTTCTTAAAAGCCATGATACACTCTCCTTGCGTGATACGGTAAATTCAATATAGAGCCTGTTGCAAAACCCGGTTGGTTTTGCACAGGCTCTTGCGGTTTCTCAGGCTAAAGCCTTACGAAACGCGCATTTTTAAGAGGTTGCTGTTGCAAAACTGAAGCTTTGCAACAGCCTCTATAATACCATTATTTTCTCATATTGAGGATTTTTCGTATACTACCTATCAGGGTGGGCAATATATATGCCTGTCCCTGGTTACCGCCTGACAAACCCAGGATGGTTGATATTGTAAGTTACTGCTGACAACACCTTTGACTATTTACCCATTTCCCGTTATTATAAAGAAGGAAACCTTCATGGCATACATCAAAAATCTCTTTGACCGCAACTTTCTTGAATACGCCTCTTACGTTATTAAAGACCGGGCCATTCCCGATCTTGAAGATGGCCTGAAGCCAGTGCAGCGGCGCATTCTTCACACCCTGTTCGAGAAAGATGACGGCAAGTTTCACAAAGTCGCCAACATAGTCGGCGAGTGTATGAAGTACCACCCCCACGGCGACGCTTCCATCAATTCGGCGCTGGTGGTGCTTGCCAATAAAGATTTATTTATTGACCGGCAGGGGAACTTCGGCAATATCTACACCGGCGACGAAGCTTCCGCGCCCCGTTATATCGAGTGCAAGGCCACCGCCCTCTCCAAAGATATTTTTTACAACCCCAAGCTGACCGACATGGCAGACTCCTACGATGGCCGCAACAGGGAGCCGATCCTCTTTCCGGCAAAAATTCCGGTGGTCCTGGTTATGGGCGCGGAAGGAATCGCCGTGGGCATGTCCACCAAAATTTTACCCCACAATGCGATTGAGGTGCTGGAAGCGGAAATCGCCTGCCTTTCCGGGAAAAAGTTTGAGCTGTACCCGGACTTTCCCACCGGCGGGCTGGTCGATGTTTCCGGCTACCAGGACGGTAACGGCAAGGTGCTGGTGCGGGCGAAGCTTGACACCTCTGATCCCAAGCGCATACTCATTACCGAACTGCCCTTTGGCTCCACCACCGAAAGCCTTATTAACAGCGTAGAGGCGGCGGCAAAGTCGGGCCGGCTCAAGATACAGGGCATTAGCGACTTCACCACCGGGAAAGTTGAAATTGAGGTGAAGCTGGCCCGCGGCGTGTACGCCCAGGAAACAGTGGACGCGCTTTTTGCCTTTACCGAATGTGAGCAGTCAATCTCGGTAAATCTCCTGGTAATTAAAGACGGCCTTCCTGCGGTAATGACCGTTACCGAGGTAATTAAACACCACGCAAAACAGCTTGTAAAAATTCTTACCAAAGAACTTGAAATCGAAAAAAAGGAGCTTCTTGATAAACTCCACCTGCGCACCCTGGAGCGGATTTTTATCGAGGAACGGATTTACAAGGGTATCGAAAAAATGAAAACCGCCAGGGGCGTTGCGGACGCGGTTATATCGGGCTTTAAACCGTTTATGAAAGAAGTGGGGCCGCGGGGGGTAAGCGACGATGATGTTGAACACCTGCTGCGGATTCCCATCCGGCGGATTTCGTTATACGACATCAACAAGGCCCGGGATGAAATGCAGCAGATACAGGCCCGCATTAAAGAAATTAACGGCCACCTAAAAAGCATCATCGCCTATTCCATCGGCTTTTTGAACGGGATTATAGCCAAGATAAAAGCCAACGAGGAACTGGGCTCTGGTAAGCGAAAAACAAAAGTGGGCGCTTTTGACAAGATCGACGTGAAGGAAGTGGTCAAACGGGATGTTGAACTTAAGTATGACAAAAAAACCGGCTATTTGGGAACCAATGTCGCCGGGCAGAAAATCGCCGAGGTTTCACCCTTTGACCGTATCCTTACGATACGCAAAAACGGTATGTACTCAGTGGCGGATTTAAGCGAAAAGGCTTTTGTGGGAGCGGACGCCTGGTGGATCGGCGTGGCGGACAAAGAAGCGCTTTCCAAAACCATTTTCACCATTATTTATAAAGAGAAGGAAACCGGCTTGCCCTGCATCAAGCGCTGTGTTATTGAAGGGTGGATAATGAACAAGGATTATTTCCTGGTTCCAGACGATGCGGTAGTTTTGCATATCGACACGCGGCCCAAATTCACTTTTAGCCTGAAGTATGTACCAAAGCCCCGGCTTAAGGTGCTTTCCGAGGATTTTAAGGCGCAGAGTTACAATGTACGGGGGCTTAAGGCCGGCGGGGTGCGGCTTTCAAACAAGGAAACCGCAAAAGTTGAAACGGAGAAAAAGAAAAATGACGAGTAACAACCGGACAGAAATTACGCCTGACGAAAACAATGCCGCGCCGGGCGCTGGAATTGTCTTTGATCCCAATTCGGGGATTTCCGAGGAAGAGCAGCGGGAGATTCTGGCGAAGATAAACGGCATTACCGAGAAAAACCGCCGTGCCCTTGCCGAAGGGGCCGCCGCGGGAAAAAAACGGCGCTTCAAGGCAAAAAAATCAGGCGGCCTTTTTCCCGCCCTGGTAAACGCTGCGGCCCTTGTCCTGCTTGCCGGGGGCATTGCCCTGCTTTCATCGTTCCAGAGCAAAACCGATACCCAAGTCCGCGAGGGAGTAAGGGTGTATAACAGCGCCGAGCGGGCACTGATTGAGGAGATTCGCAAAGAGACCAGTTCCCGCATAGCGGCAAAGGAAAACGAAATATCCATTATTGTCTCTCAGCTTGAGGGGGTGGATGCCGAGCTCCAGAATCTGAATTCCAATAATGAGGATCTGAGCGCCGAGCAGCGGGCGACTGAAAAGCAGTTGCTTGCCCTGCAGGAAGAATACCGTTCCGCCCTTGCATCGCTGCGGGATGAGCGTGCCCGCATTCTCGAAGAGGCCCGCGCGCGGGAGGCGGTCCTTCACGCTCAACTGGAAGCCCGCGCCCGTGAGCTTTCCACTGTTGCCGAACAAAGCGCCGCCGCCCTTGGTTACGCCAGAAGCGAACTGGATAGGCTTTCCCTTGAGCAGGAAAAAGCCGCCGCTGTCGAAGCGCATCTGGGCGCTTTTTTTGCCAATCTTAATGAACAGATTCAGGCCAAGCGCCTGGTTGAGGCTGGTGAAACCATACAGTCAATGAGGGATTTTCTCAATACCCCTTCTTTTCAGGGGCTTCGATCCATTCAGGCCAGGAAGGAACTCTACAGCCAGGCAATCGTTTCTTTTGAGTCAATGATAGCGGAGGTCCATAAAAATGAAGCGCCCCCTGCCGTCGCCGGGAAACTCCCCAATGAAGAAGCGGAGCAAGCCCTTGCAGCGTTACAGGAACAGTATGCCGCGATGGAGCAAACCCTTGAGGAAAAAAACCGTACCATTGAGGCGTTCAGCTCCGAGGGTTCAGGTCTTGCCCGGCGGCTTACCGAACTTGAAAATCAGGCCGGCTCATTGCGGACACTAAACTCTGCCTTAACATCGAGTGTTGATGAAAAGGACCGGGCCATCGCCGCCCTTGAGACCGAGAAAACCGGCCTTAACCGGACCATTACCAGCATCAGGGCCGAAAATGCCGCAGCCATTGCCGCGCAGGAAAATGCCATGAATGAACTTCGCTCGCAGAACGCCGCTCAGGAAGAACGGATTAGCAGCCTCGATACCCAGCTTACTTCGCTCCGTCAGGCTTTGCAGACATTAAGCCAGTAGCCTTTACCCCCTGCGAATTAGCTAATTCCCTTCCGCCGCCTTTTACAGCGGGACTACCGCAAAGCGGGTAAGATTATTGGCATAGTACTTTGAATAAAGTTTTCCGTCCTTCAGGGCGGGGTACCTGAAAATTGCTTTTGAGAGAGGCTGTTGCAAAACTTCAGTTTTGCAACAGCAACCTCTTAAAAATGCACGTTTCGTAAGGCTTTAGCCTGAGAAACTGCAAGAGCCTGTGCAAAAATAACCGACTTTTGCAACAGGCTCGAGATATTAGAATAATTCCAGTTTTTTATACATTTGTATATATCCTTTTTCACTTCCTTTAGAGCGGCCTGGTATATTTGAGCGACCTCAGCATCGGCGCCTTGATAGGGGGTATGCGAGGAAACTGGCATTAGGAATCGTGGTAGTACGGGGATAGCAAAGTAGCGGGCAAGAAAGCGGAAAGAACAGACAATCCGGTATACCGCGCCTGGAGATGGGTAGTGGAGGTTTCCCCATTCTGGATGAAGCGGTTTCGGCAGTGGAAAGGTACAACCTTTCACTATTAGCGATAACGAAGT
>JAITHQ010000083.1 GCA_031279925.1 Treponema sp.
ACAACGGCAGGATATTCGGTACTCAGGGCGAGGGTTATGTACGGATAAATTTCGGCACTAACCGCTCCCGGCTGGAAGAAGCGATCCGGCGGATCCGTGAAAATCTGGAGCGGGAATAAAAAGTGCCGTTTTGATTTTTTTTTGCAAAGATACTTGACAGATATAGCGGGTCTTGATTGCTTTGGAACCGATTCTGGTTTTGCCTTTGAGCTTTTGGGTAGGCATGAAGAAGTTGAGCAGGGGAAGCAGAGGCCGGTAGACGACGGCAAGCAGGGCCTGTTCCTCAAGGCCGCAGAGGCGGTCGTAGCCTGAGTATTCACGAACCACCGCCCCATTCTTTTGCTCAACAAACCAGTTGTCGTTCTTTTGGTGGTCGCGGCTGTGGGTGAAGGGGAGGCGTTCTTTGGCATACCACATCGGGCGATCCAGCCGAAAGGGGCATCGGTGGCGGCCAGGGTATGCAGATGTTGACCGCCGGTAGCCTGTCCGCAATAGTGGACGGTATCGATTTGCCCGAAACCGGGAGTTTTCCGCTCCTCGCCGGTGTAGAAGGTACGGATCGGAATACGGCTTTTGAGGGAATGCGGCGGCCTGGTGAGGCTTTTCGCCATGAGCTTGAGAGCCGCTTTATCTTTTTTGAGGCAGCGGTCGATAACAGCGGGACTTATCCGGCAGAGTGTTTCCGCAGTTTCGGCAGTGACACCGCAGTCCTGCGAGGAGGCGATGAAGGACATCGGCTGCCGCATGAGCGGAGCCAATAGCTTCCCGCACTTGTGCCAGAAGCATGTCCAGAGACGCCTGAGGCGGCGATGTGACCTCATCAGTGTAGACCCGTTTTCCCTTCCGGCTGGCTGGCCGTTTTTGTTCCGGCTTGGCGTTGCTATAAACCAGTGCCGCTTGTAGCGGTAGCCGCCAACAGCCTGGCCGCTGATTTGGTGGTACCCGGTGAGCCTGGTGAATGAATTCGTCCAGCAAAACCTGTTTGTTTTTTTCGTTGCCTGGTGGTAACGGGTTTATATTCCCTCGTTACGGCCTGTTGCTCTTGCATTGTTACCCCCATTCGGACGCCCTCCCTTTAAGGCATGACCCCCTTTTCGGTAACTTTTTTCGTGACGCAATTCGGACACTCGACATTTTTTTTCTTTTTCGGTACTATATATTCTGACAGCATTTTAGGGAAAGTTTTAAAATATGCGAAACATGCAGACTGAAGTTTGTACGTTTAATCGCCGAAAATTATTGATATTAAGGAGTTATTATGTCGGGCCACAGTAAATGGGCGACTATCAAACATGCAAAAGGCGCCGCTGACGCGAAACGCGGTCAGATGTTCACCAAACTAATCAAAGAAATTTCCATCGCGGCCCGCATGGGCGGAGGGAACCCCGAAGGGAACCCCCGGCTGCGTACCGCCGTCCTCAAGGCCAGGGGCGCCAACATGCCCAAGGACAACATAGACAGGGCCATTAAAAAAGGAACCGGCGAGCTTGAAGGGGTTAATTACGAGGAACTGATTTACGAAGCCTATGCCCCCGGCGGAGTGGCGGTTTTTATCGAGGTGCTTACCGACAACAAGAACCGGGCTGCGGCGGATATTCGCAACATCCTTACCCGGGCCGGCGGCCAGCTTGCCACATCCGGCTCGGTGTCGCGGCTGTTCAAGCGGCAGGGTATTATCACCCTTGACGGTGAAAAATATACCGAAGACGCTGTAATGGAAGCGGCCCTTGACGGCGGCGCGGAGGATGTGTCTCTTTCTGACGGTATCATCGAAGTTATTACTGCCCCCGAAGATTTTGAGGTGGTGATCAACGCGCTCCAGGCCAAAAATTTTGAAACGATGAGCGCCGAGATAAGTATGATCGCCGAGGCGGAAGTTTCCCTTGACAACGACGGTACGGCCAAGGCCCTGCGGCTGGTTGAAAAACTTGAGGAAAACGACGACGTCCAAAACGTCTACACCAACATCAGTATTCCCGAAGGCTTTGAAGCGGAGTAAAGCCGCCGGCGGGGAAACTCCTGCCGGAAGCCGCCGTATTATTGGCATAGACCCTGGCTTGGCTTCTACCGGCTGGGGTTTGGTTGATTACCGGGGTGGAAAGATCAACTACATCGATCATGGCAGCATAGAAACCAAGGCGGACCGCCCCCGCGCGGAACGCCTTTTTTTTATTCTGGAGACGTTTCGTTCCATTCTGGACAGATACCGGCCAACCGAATCCGTCATCGAAACCCTTTATTTTGGCAGAAACGTTTCCAGCGCCATTCCGGTAGCCGAAGCGAGGGGGGTTATTTCCGCAACCATCGCGGAACGGGGCCTGCCGCTGCGTGAATTTACCCCTAACGCCATAAAGCAGGGAGTGGCGGGGGTTGCTTCCGCCGATAAAAAGCAAATTCAGGAAATGGTACGCATTATTTTGGGGCTTGCCGAAATCCCCAGGCCGGATCACGCCGCCGACGCCCTTGCTGCGGCAATCTGCGCCGCGCACTGAAACCGGTTAGCGCCAATTGGGGTATGTACCCCAGCCTTCCAATCAGCGCTGCCCGAAGAACATGTAAAATGAAGCAATTTGAATCATCTTTGGCAGGCTGTTTGAGGGTGGTATGCGAGGTCCTGCGAGTCATTTTTACCTGTTTAAACTGAGAAAATTTTGCCTTATTATTGAGCCTGTTGCAAAAGTCGGTTGCTTTTGCACAGGCTCTTGCAGTTTCTCAGGCTAAAGCCTTACGAAACGTGCATTTTTAAGAGGTTGCTG
>JAITHQ010000129.1 GCA_031279925.1 Treponema sp.
AATTGTGGATTTTTGCGGTCAATAGACCGTAAAAATCCCGATTTTCGGGCTCTTTTTGAGCCTGCAAGGTAGAATTTTGGCGTTTACAACGCCAAAATTCCAGATTTTGAACAGGCTCTAAGTGTTTGTATGCGCAAAGCCCCTGTTTGCAAACTGTGGCTTGCCGGTCTGTCGAAAGTTGTTCGATCCAGTTTGAAACAGGGGTGATGATAGTATCTCATAAAGGCACAAGGAGAAACAAGATGATAATAAAAGGTGTTACAAAAGGTTCTAAATCGATGGTTTTTTTTTGTGTGTGGGGGGGGGGGGGGAGGTATGATTCCCTGTTGCCGTTTTAAAATTGTTCCGCTTTTTTTGGGGCGCTGCAAAAATCCGGCGGATCCAAAGCCGGAACCTGAATCTGAACCGGATGTTCCAGCCATAACTGCCGTGCAACTGGACAAAACAAACGCGGAAGCGGCTGCGGTAATTAGCATCGTTTCCTCGATCCGCGCCAGCCTGAGCGTGGCGCAGAATGAAAAAGCCGAAGCGCTTACCGTAACGGTAAGTTCCACGGCGGATGCGGCAAAAAGCGCCGCCCTTAGCGGGAATAACAGCGGTACAGGCGCGGCCTTTAATATCCGCCGTATTACCGGCGCGGGTGACGATTTACACCCCGCCGGTGAATGGACGGACAAGATCGCCTGGAGCGGAATGCAATTGTCCGCCGCCGGCCCAGCCCTTGAAAACACCGCCAATGGAAAAGACGGCGCGGACTGTGTGCAAAAACCGGAACAGGCAGTTTACGAAACAATGGGCTGGGACTTTGGCTCAGTCTGGATCACCGGCGGCGGGTATCCGGCCCTGCGCCGGCAGTATTAAAGGCAGTTATAATGAACAAACAATTTTTGGCGGTTCTTGTTCTATCCATCTTCGGTTTCGCTTCCTGCGAACTCTACAGCTTTGGCAAACTCGGCGGAGCTGACCAGACTGCGGCATACTACCCGGAGGATTCGCTTTACGAAGATGTTCTGTCCCCGTATTGCGGCGTGTGGTATTCCCACTACGCCGGTATCGGGCGGCTGGACGGCTACCGCATTGGACGGGCGGACAGTTTTAACGCATGGGGCAGGGAACGGGCGGATCTCCTTTTCCCCAATGCCGGCTTTACCACAATTACGCCCTATGTCAACCCGTCAATTTCGCCTAACGATTACATTCTGCTCTACGATGATACGGTCTACGGCCAGGCGGACGATTCACAGCCCAGGCAGAAAAGCTGGGGCTTTGCCTTTATGGGCGTAGTGAGGGCGATCAACGTGTTTAACGGCGACCCCAAGCGGGGCGCGATCATTATTGAATACATCAATGGCTGCGCTCCTGCATGGGACAATGACATTAAAAACGGACAGCGGCCATTCTTTGGCATTTATTACCGGGAGCTTGAACCTGATATTGTGCAGATGGCAAACGCCGTTGACCTTGCCGCTCTTTATGCCGGAAAAAAGTACTACACCGAACAGCCGTCACTCGATGCAGCCGTCGGCCTTAACACCGTTGAAAACGAAGCGGAATTTATCAGTTGGGGCATTGTTATACCACAAGACAGGGAGAAATAACCGTTATGCGAAATAAATACCTGGATCTGATTATTCTGTTTGTATTTTTTGCGGCCATTCCCTGCTTTGCCCAAAACAGCGGGACGGCCAATGCACCGGCGGAAACGGAAAAGGAAGGACCGGAAAACGCCGAATCGGATTATGACGATTATGATGACTACGATGATTATGCTGATTTTGGCTCCGACAGCGGCATTACGGTAAACGCCGCGCCGGAAACAACCCAGCAGATGCGGGTGCTTGAAAAAGAAGACATTGAAAAGCACCATGCCCCTGATCTGGCCTCCCTTTTGGAAGAAGCCCTGGATATGAGCATTACCCGCTACGGCGCTTACGGCAGCCAGACGGAAATGAACCTGCGGGGCTTTGACACCGAGCGTATTGCCATTCTGGTTGACGGGATTCCCGCCAATTCCCCCCGTTCCGGCGAGTTTGACGTAAGCCAAATTGACCTTAACAATGTGGAACGCATTGAGGTTATCTACGGCGGCTCGGACACCAAGTACAATGTTTCAGGAGCCCTGGGCGGCGTCATTAATATCATCACGGTAAAAAAGCAAAAGCCGGGGCTTAACTTTGGCGGAACTGTTGCAAATACCGGCTATACGCCCGGCAAATACAACCTGCGTCACGCCAGGGGCGAAATAGGCGATCCCCACCCCGAAGATTTGATTGATATGCAGACCCTGAGTCTCTTTGCCGGATACGGCGCGGAACAATTTTCGTGGAAGGCTTCCGCCTTTGGGAATCTTGCGGGCAACCATTATTTGTATCAGGACGATTACGGTTTTGCCCGGCGAAAAACAAGCGGGGAGGTTTGGGACATAGGCGGGGATGTTGCCCTGGTTTGGGATTTGCCGATGGCGGCCACCTTGCTTTCGGATACCAAAACCTATTACGCCAACAAAAATTATCCGGTAACGCCCAATTCAACCGGTTACGCAACGGCGAAGGATTTTTCGATAACGGAAAACCTTATGCTCAATGCCCCGGCCGCTTTCCGTGACGATCTGGGAACCGAAGGCTCCCTCACCTGGCAATATTCCAACACCAATTACGGCGTTGATATAAAAAATTTTGATCACTATATTACCGCCATAAACCGCTGGGGCTGGTTTCCATCAGAAAAACTGACCCTCCGCTCCGGCATTGACTGGCGCTTTTTATACATCGACTCGCGGAGCATTGGGGAAACCAACCCGGTAAAAACCGGAAACCAGGGCGGCCTGTATGTTACCGCCGAATGGTATCCCGTTAAAACACTCATGCTTATCGCATCGCTTAAAGGCGCCACCGATACCAAGCAGTCCGTGGTCATTCCCAAGGCGGGACTTTTGTGGAAGGCAAGCCCCGTATTCAGTCTAAAGAACAATTACTTCCGCAGTTTTAAATTTCCCGATTTTGACGATCTCTACTACCGAAGCCTGGACAGCGTATTTGTGGGAAACCCGGACCTTAAACCCGAAGACGGTTTCGGCGCGGACCTGAC
>JAITHQ010000205.1 GCA_031279925.1 Treponema sp.
TTACACAATTCCAGTATCCGGTTCGCAAACTCATACGTAAAATGCCCCCGAGGGTCCGTAAACGATACCGGCGCCGCCATAACCCCGTGTTCCGGGCATTTTATCCGGGGAACTTTCACTACCAGAAACGTTTTATACGCGCACATGTCCAGGTGGCGGATCGTCCGCTCCCGCGCACCGTATAACACCGTCGCCGCTCCGCACCGCGGGCACGGATGGACTTTCTGTGTGCAGACTATTTTGAACGTCATTTCCTTGGCACGGTCGTCCTTCTCCACCCCCTCAACCGCCCATTCCTCCGGCAGCCCCAGAATACTCTCGTACACCTGTCTTTTAGCTTGTTTGTTTTGGTCATCCATGATTTGTTCCTCCTGCTGTTAATAACCCTTCAGGGCGGTCCTGTTTACAGTTTTTTCCCTCACGGGCACGATCTTCCCGGCGGGAGAGATTCAAATCAGCTATAAATTCGCTGGTTTTCTGGTGGGTTTTTGCCTGTTCAAGAAGGAACGTATAGAATTCCCAGGCATCTATATCTTTTTCCGCACTGCTCTGATGCCCTGTGAGACTGCCTAGTCTCTCCGTGAGATAGTCTTCAAGCCGCTGTTTTGCCGCTGCCGCGAGTGAATAGTCCTGTTGATGTTCCATACCTGCCTCTCATATGGAATATCAACCCAAAAATGCGATGAGCCTTCTTACCTTTACACCGGCCCCCTTGTCTTCCATGACTGATGCTGAACGCATTTGGGCATATAACCGCGCCCTCCGTATTATATCCTGCAAAGGCCATTACGAATAACGTTCACTATAAAAATATTGATAATGAATTACCACACTTCACACCCTCCCGCATGAGGGGAAATCCGCCAATTTACAAACCCTTGAAAAATACCTATAAAACACTTACTTTTTTCTTGACAAACAGAGACTGGTAAGTATAAACTAGGTATATTATTTTGTTTTTTGGAGGATTTTTATGAAACATTGTCGAATTGTAATCATCTCCGTGATTCTGGCACTGGTTGTGGGAACAACGGTATTTGCCCGGGGTTCAGGCCAACAGGCAGGCGGCAGCGCCGAAACCTTTGTGTATGAGACCAAAGGTCCCGGCGGAGAAGCGCCAACAAGCTATCAAGCGGTGGTTTTATCTGACGAGGACAGCGCGGCGATAAAAAGCCGAAAGTATAAAGCCGCGATTTTGATGCATCAGTCAACTGACTGGGTGAATGCGATTATTGCCGGTACCCGTGATACTTTTGCCAAACTTGGGGTTGAGGTTGTCGCGGTGACTGACGCGCAAATGGACGCGAACAAGCAGCGTACCGACATAGAGACCGCTTTGGCCCTCAAGCCTGATATTATTGTAACTCTTGTAGTGGATCCGGTCAGCGGCGCCGTCGCGTTGCGCCAGGCTGTCGGGCAGGGAGTCAAGGTTGTGCTTATCAGCAATCTGCCCTCCGGATTTATACATGGCAAGGACTATGCGAGTATTGTAACTGACGATCTGTTTGCAATGGGGCAATCTGTCGCGCAAATGATAGGTGATTCTCTCGGCGGAAAAGGTGAAGTAGCGCTGTTGTTCCACGATGCGGATTATTATGTTACCAACCAGCGGGACAAGGCCGTCGAAGCGGTTCTCCGCAGGGATTATCCGGGAATCAAAATCGTCGCCAGGCAGGGCATTGTCAATCCCAATGACGGCGAAACAATCACATCCGCAATCATGACCCAGCATCCTAACGTAAACGCAATCTACGCTCCCTGGGACAGCATTGCCGAAGGAACGGTCGCCGCCGTACGGACTTCAGGCAGAAAAAATATCGGCGTGTTCACCATCGATCTGGGCGCCAATATCGCTATGGATATGGTAACCGGCGGTAGTGTGAAAGGCATTGTGGCGGACCTTCCCTATGTACTGGGTGAATCCCTTGCAAAGATCGGCGCTCTCAGCGCCCTTGGCAAGAATGCGCCCGCTTTCGTAACAGTTCCGGCAATAAAGATCACCAAAGACAATATTCAGACCGAATGGCAGCATTCCCTTAACCGGCCCCTGCCGGTGGAAATTCAACAGGCCATAAAGTAATGACAGCCGGGCGCCTTCAATGCTGTGTTGAAGGCGTCCTGAGATAAGGAGAGAGCATGAGCGAATTTGCGATAGAGGCTGAAAAAATCAATATCGGTTTTAATGGTGTTCAGATTTTGTTTGATGTCGATTTTAGCGTCAGGAAAGGCGAAGTTCATGCCCTGGTGGGAACGAACGGCGCGGGAAAATCCACACTGGTAAAAATTATTAATGGGGTGTACCAGCGGAATTCCGGAACTATCTCCATTCAGGGAACCCCGGTGAACTATGAGAATCCTGAAAGCGCCAGAGAGTCTGGTATCGCGATGGTATTTCAGGATTTAAGCCTTATACCAACCATGACCGTAGCGGAGAATATTTTTTTAAATACCAATCCTTATCGCAAGGGATTATTAATCAACGACAAAAAAAATGCTGAAAAAACAGAAGAACTGCTGGCATTGATCGGAGTAGATACGGAAATCAGTCCTCATGACATTATTGAAGATATGAGCGTCGGAAAACAGCAGATTGTGGAAATAGCCAAGGCATTGTCAGGAAACCCCGGCATTCTGATTCTGGACGAGCCGACCGCGTCCCTTTCAAACGCGGAGATAGAACGCCTGTTTGTTGTAATTGACGTACTTAAATCAAAAGGCATCTCCATTATTTATATAACCCATTATTTACAGGATATTTTTAAAATTTGTGACAGCCTTACGCTGATTCGTGACGGACGTACTGTTTTTCGCCGGAATACTGATCAAATAGATGTTGCCAGTTTAATTGATTCCATGACTGACTCAGGGTCAAAATTGGTCTCATGGAACCGCAGGCAAAATCTGCGAAAGGGAACGCCTCTTTTTGAAATAAAAGATCTTAATACCAGGGCCATTGAAAATGTTTCACTCAGCGTGTATCTGGGAGAAATTGTCGGTATTGCCGGGCTTTTGGGCAGCGGCAGGACAGAGCTTTTCAAGGCCATTTTCGGAATAGACAAGTTAAGCGGAGGAGAAATAATAATCAACGGCAGCAAAACTACAATTAGTTCTCCTGTAGACGCAATCAATCATGGAATATCGCTTATCCCTGAAAATCGCCGGGAGCAGGGGCTTGTACTTGATTTTCCCGTAGGGGAAAATATGATACTTTCAATTTTCAGCCGGCTGCGGAAGTTTATCATGATAGACGATAAAAAAACCGCAGAGCTGGCGGATCGCTACATAAAAACACTGGGAGTAAAAGCCAGCGGCCCGATGCAGATAGTCCGTTATCTTTCCGGCGGCAATCAGCAAAAAGTGGTCGTGGCGAAAAGCCTTGCCAGTAACTCCAGAATATTGCTGCTTGATGATCCGACCTTCGGCGTTGACGTACACGCGAAGCATGAAATTATGAAAATCATCCGCGATTATGCCGGGCGCGGCAACGGGGTGATTATGGTTTCTTCCGAGTTCAATGAAATCGTTGATTTCTGCGATTCGATATATGTGATGAAAAAAGGACAGATAACGGATTTTCTGCCCGATCAAGTCAGTGAAGACGAACTGTTGTTGAAAGTTCAGTAATGGAGAGTGACTATGAGTGATCTGGGAAAAAGACTGAAAGCAATTCAGTGGAGCAACCATGTTATTTATTTTATCTTCGCCGGTATTATTCTGCTCTTTTCGGCGCTCCTGTTTAACCGGGGATTCCTGTCCGGTTCCAACTTGATGAATATCGCCCGCCAGACCGCCATGATCTCAATTATGGCGGTCGGCATGACATACGTGCTTGCTGCGGAGGAAATTGATCTGGCTTTTGGTTCGGTGGTGGCCTTGTCCGCGATTCTGACCGCGCTGCTCCTCCGTTCAACCGGAAATATTTTTCTGAGTATCCTTGCGGGGATTGGGTCGGGGTTTCTGGTAGGGCTGGTGAACGGCATCTTTGTGGCGAAAATTGGAATACCGTCTTTTCTCGTTACTCTGGGCATGAGCAATATTGTGCTGGGCCTGGCCCGCTGGATCAGCGGCCTGCAGTCTATTGCCATTAATAATAACGCTTTTACGTTTTTTTTCGGTTCCGGCGATATCGGGCCTGTTCCGGTCTTGTTTGCCTGGACAATCGTGGCGGCGGTGCTGGGACAGATGACGCTCAAGAAAACGCCCTTTGGCCGAAAGGTTTTGGCAACCGGCGGGAATAAAATTTCCGCCTTATATTCAGGCATTCCGGTTTCGCGCATCAAGATTGCGGTTCTCACGCTCAATTCGGTACTTGCGGCCCTTGCGGGCATTCTCTACGCCGGACGGCTCCACGGCGCGCGTTATAC
>JAITHQ010000210.1 GCA_031279925.1 Treponema sp.
GAAATCCTGGGCAAACATGAAAAGACATCTTCGGAATAACTTACACAATTTCCAATCCCTCAGCGATGGGATTTATGATTATTTTGAACTTTCATATACTTAACTTAATGTACTATAAAACCGCGGGAGTTTGACACAGAGAGGTATCCTACAGCCAATATAGGCGCTCATCAAATTACTGATGACACATGGAAACATATCGATAATGTATTTTGGGCTTTGAATCTAAAGTGGCGGTACCTGCCAAGTGATAAAGATATGGGGTATATTGTGCCCATATTGGAAAAACACTATAGCAGGAAAAATGTTGATATGTTCGTGCGCAATTATGAACTGAATAAAAAGGTTGGAGTCGATAAAGACCCCTATGTCGCCTGCCGGCAGAATATACCTGTTAAGCAAGGTCAAGGTGCATGGCGGAAATATGCCGGCGGCGTAAGACGGTTGACGAAGGCTGTGTTAAAAAATATCACGCCGCCGGTTTTTTGGAAACTTGGAAGAAAATGCCTTGCTTGTTTTCAATAAAGACAAAAGAAGAGACCTACGGCAGCTATGTATGGAAATATCACCGGGGCGCTTATACCAGCAGGCGAATTCGTAGTTTGCGAGAAGCAATGAAATTCTTTAACGCGCTTCCCGAACCGTATGTTTTGGATTATCTTAGCCGGGACTATGACACCGTTTCGTTTGAACAAAAACACTTACAGGAAAATCCTCTGGGCTTAACAGAATACATAAACAGGTGTTTTAAGGAGTAGAATTACAATGAAAAAATATCAATTATTTCATTTGGAAATGCATGTTGCGGATGCCTGTAATATGAAATGCAATTATTGTGGACATTTTTGCAACTACAATTATGGGGGGGGGGGGGGGGTATTATTCCCTATGAAATTGGATATTAATGGATGCGGCTTTGGTCAAAACGTTTGGCTCCGCAGCGTTTCAGGCTTCTGGGAGGAGAACCGTTATTAAACCATGATCTTGCAAAATACATACGGGCGGCGGCTGATTTTTTTCCTGATGCCGATAGAGATGTAGTAACCAATGGTTTGTTGTTGGCAAAAAATGAGCATATCTTTCCGGTTTTAATTGAAACAAATACCAGCCTGACGGTTAGTCTTCATCCTACAAATGCAGATGAAGAAAAAGTGCTATATTCATCGTTAGAATTGGCATTTCAATGGAAGGATAAAGGATTGAAATTAGGTACCGCGGAAACTACAAGACGCTGGACAAGAAATTATCAGGGAGAAGGTAAGGAAATCAGACCCTTTTGTGACGGGGATCCGCAAGAAAGTTTCACACATTGTATTTATCGATTTTGCAGGAACATTTATCAGGAAAAATTGTATCATTGCCCGCCTTTGGCCTATCTGCCGATGATAGTCGATCAGCTTTCTACCAAAGAAGAGTGGACGCCGTATCTTGCTTATAAAGGTTTGGCAGCGGACGCTTCAGATGGGGAACTGGAAGCTGTCATCGCAGGGGATAAGAAATTTTGCGGTATGTGTCCGGCATCTACCGTCTATGTCCCGGAAGGACAAAATGGAAGTCCTTTTCAATCCGCTAAAATTAAATCCCTGCTTGCCGCCAGGATTCGGAGGGATCTGGATGGGGCAGCTGCTCGCAGAGAAGGTTAAGCAGCCGGTGATTTTATCATGTTTCTTGACCACGATGATATAATGAACGAAGGGGCATTATCTGTCTTGTATCAAGAATTGGAAAAAGACCTCGATGCGGGGCTTGTGGAAGCAGGGCTGGAAGATTTTGTGTCCTGCCGCCGCCGCCTTCATAATGCCAATATGGGGCGAACCCTACAAAAGCAGGAAAACAGGGATTATTTGGCTCTTTTACTGGCAAAACTAGCCGGGGGGAGGAGGGAATTTAAGGGTACAAACAGGTTTTTGATATTTAAGGTTGGATAGTAGAGGATGGTTTTTGATGATTTCCTATTGTTCCGATAGGAATATATGGTCAAGAATATCTTCATATTAATAATCAGCAGGAAATATGTGAGAAAATCTATAAAATTTTTAAAAAAAGTACTTGACACAAGAAACCGAATATGTTATAACTATTGACAATGGTAAAGCGTTGGACGCTAAACAAAACAGAAAGCCTATTAGGAGGGTGTATTTATGAATAATAGAAAATGGAATAATTTAAGCCATGCCGACTCTGGTGAAGAATCGGCTGATAAAATTGTAACTCAAGCCGAAAACGAACTTAGTGTTAGGTATCGATTGAATGGATTTTATAGTCAGTCGTCGGCGTTAGACGATTATATATATTTGGATATGCCGAAAGCTGGACATGTCGCTGAAAAAGGCAGTCCGATGCTGATACAGGAGGGATTGTTCGTTGCAATACCAAGCGGCGCTGAATATAGTTCATTTTCTGTAAATGTTATTACAGAACAAGAAATCGGCGGGGAATATAATATTCTGCCGGTGCCGGAAAATGTTCTTGAGGGGCAAGAACTGGTGTTTGAACCCAATCAGGCGATTTATAGTTCGGATGATTTCTATCCCGATACGCCTGTAAAATATATTGGCACTATAGAAGTAGGCGGAACTAAATGTGTGCACCTATCTGTTTGTCCTTTCAGATATCAACCGCCGGCGAAAAAACTAATTGCTCTAACCGCTGTTGATATTACTATAAAATTTGATAGTTCGGGCAGCCATGATAATTTATCGGGCAGCCTTGATTCGGTTTTTGCATCGCAAATACTCGGAATTAGCTCATGCCCGCAGACGAAAGACGGCCAACCGAAAAAGAGAATGATAATTGTCACCACAGATGATTTAATAGATCCATTGCGTATTCTTGAGGGTGTCAAGACATTTTTGTATGATGTTACAAGCGTAACAATTGAAGGTTTACGCAAAACATACCCTGGTTTAAGTGATGTCCTGGCGATACGTACCTATTTGATGGCAGAGCACGCCAAAAGTCCGTTAAGTTATGTACTGTTAGGTGGAAATACCGATAAAATTCCAACGGAAATGATAACTACCGCTACTGGTACCACTGCAAATGACAACTACTATTGCTCTGGTGATGACAGAGCCAAGCCGTTGCCATTGTTCGCACTTGGCAGACTGCCTGTTTCAACGGTAGCGCTTATGAATTCAGCGGTTGATTTTGCCGCATGCTATAACAGGTTTTTTAATAATTTGAGAAAGGAGGCAGTTTTTACGTCATACAACGATGTATCCAGAGGGTACGAACAATGCAAGCGGGATATAAAATCAACGCTTGCAGGCGATTTTGTCATAGTAGAGCGCTATGATGGCTCAGCGACAAAAACGCAGTTAATTAATTCCATAAATAGCGGGACTGGTTTCGTAAATTATCGTGGACACGGCGCTAATGACTGTTGGCAATCCGGTAATGGACTTGGGGTCTCGGATATTCCGGGCTTAAGCGTTGGCAGAAATACGCCGAATGTGTTCAGCATCGCCTGTAACAACAACGCTATATATGCGTCGAATTGTTTTGGCACGGCATGGATAGCAAATAACAAAGCAATAACCTTTTTATCCGCTTCCGCACCGTCATATACTGTCACTAATCATTGTTTTGATAAATTCTTGTGGGAAGCAATACATACGCAAAAGCTAACCGTTATCGGCGACATATTTGTGTGGGCAACGATCGAATTATATCGTAATTATCCCGACCGGTACACGGTATGTAATATTCTGGAATATCTGCTTCTTGGTGACCCGTCCGTTGATTATATGGACGATAAAAGAGATACTAATTGAATTTAAGGGAAAAACCGGACTTGTGAATGGTTTTTCCAAAAGCTTGTCCAAGACCAACCGGGTTTTGGACAAGCCAACTAAACAGAAAACGAGCAGGAGTAAAACATGTCGGTTTTAAAGAAAGCTATTGACGCGCTAGATCCGGCGCCAGACAAGAAAAAAGAGATAACCTTAGCGTTGTCCTTATTGTTTGAAAATGTCGAGAAAAAGATAGAGCTTCAGGAAGCATTTCTGAAGAACTATCTCAGAACCGCTGGTACGGAGGAAAATCCCACTGTTCCCATCACTAATATTCTTGGGTGGCACAGGGAAGGACGGGCTTATATTAAATCCGATGCTTCAAAACTGGTGGGAGAGGTTACCGGTGCACTCAAAAAATTTATTTCCGGCGGGACAGAAGAAATTATTTCCGGTATAGGCGATCTTTTAGTCACCGGTTTAACGGTGCTTTTAGGTTCCGGTTCAGGAGATGAGGGTGAAATGCAGTCCTATTTTATCGCAGTAGAAGGTCTGGCCATAACACGCATCGATGTAGTGGGTTGGCAAAGACATATTGAGGTAGCTGGCTTTACTTCCCAAATAGAACATGCCTTAGCGTTTACTGTAAGTAAATCCAGTGTGAATGTGGACAAAATAACTTTTAACACTTTTTTGCAGGCTTACAACGCGCAGTTGCAAAAAATGAAAATCCCCAAAGACCAGTTAAAAATTATGATCGTAGAAGCGAAAGAAGTTTTTGAACTCCTGCGAGATAAGGATATTTCGGTGGCTGCTGAACGTCCCTTGGTTTTTAGCATAGAGCCTGGAACTATTGCCTACAAAGGGGTAAAAGGAAAATGAGAATGACGGTAGTCTGGGGCAAGCCACTGCGTATCAACCTCCTATTGTTGATAGGGTTACAGGTTTAAACGGCGATTTTGCCTATTCGCCAGACTTTGGATCCGTTCCTGGGCGGGGTTCCGGGGTTTTTGTGCCGTTTTGCCAATGCCTTTTTTTATTGGCGAAAACTGCGGGGCGATAAAGCTCGGTTTATGCTGACGGCTGATTATGCAAGCAGAGGCGGCGCACACGCCGCCCTGGGCGCTTTCTGTGGAAAGCCGGAGCCGGGCTTTTTCGTCCCGGCTTTTACCCCTGCGCTGTACCCAGGCAAAAACTGCGGCACAAAAAAGGGCGGAGTTAATGGGCTGGGAAAATTGCGGGGTGGAGCAAAGCGGAATGGAGCAATTTTGACCTTATGTGGCCAAATTACGTTAAAAATTGCATACCGGACTTGAAAATTGATTTCCGTGTGTATTTGGTCCCTTGACATATTTTTTAGAAGGGTGCGATAATAAGAAACTTGCTGTAAAAGCCGCTTGGTTTTGCATCGGCTCTAAAATGAGAAATACCCAGAAAGGAAAAAGCATGGGCAGCACGGATTCGGTGTACAAGTTTGTTAAGGCAGAGGATTATTTCGCTTCCTGCCGTAGATGGGAGTCCCTTGGAGCGGTTCAGGACGCGCATTATGAAAACGGCGGGTACAGCATATCCCTGCGTTTTAAGCGGCGGGACGGAACGGTCTGCGTCATGCTGATCCAGGCGGCGGCCGGCAATACGGTGCGGATGCGGTTCAACCCGGGGAAAACAAGCGGCGATGATTACCTTGCCGTGAACACCCGCTCCGTCATCATGGATACATTCAAGAGCCTCCGGGAGAGCCGGCAGAAGGCGGATCCCTTTACGACCGAATGTGACGAAAACGCGGACCCCCTGCGCCTCCTGGTTAAAAACAAGGACGGCAAGCCCGCTCTGGAAATTGTTGTGCAGCGGGATCCCTTCGGCATTACCATCGCCCGATTCCGGGAAAACCGGCGTATTGTTGTGCTGGAAACCGCGGGGGTCTATTTCGCCCCCAATGGGGACGGGGATTTTTCGATTGTTCAGGCTTTCAAAAAACCCCCGGACGCCAAATATACCGGGTTCGGGGAACAGGGCGGGCTTGACCTTTGCCGCAATTCAACGCAGCTTAACTACTTTAACTTTGATAATATGCGCTACCGGCAGGTGTATAACCGGGGCCCCCTGGAATGCCGGGAGCCGCTCTATCACTCGGATCCTTTTTTTATGGAATTCGACGGGAACCCCGCGGAAAATCTGGTCAACGGGATGTTCGTTGACAATCCTTCCCAGGTCTTAATGGACATCGGCTATTCCCATTCCGGCGAATATCTGATCGGCACACGCTTCTGGGATTCGGACCTCTACTTTTTCACCGGCGGCGGCGCGCAGGAGGTGATGCGGACCTTTATGTCCTTCATCGGTACGCCGAAGCTGAAACCCCGCTACGCCCTGGGGTATCATCAGGGCTGTTACGGCTGGGAAACCCGCGCTGATGTGGAGAACGCGGTTGACGGTTACCGCCAGCACGGGATTCCGCTGGACGGGATTCATATCGATGTGGATATTCAGAACCAGTACCAGACCTTCACCATTGATGAGGGCAAATTCCCCAATCCCAAGGAGATGTTCGCAAACCTGGCGCGGCGGGGAATCAAATGCAGCACGAATATTACCCCGATTATCAGCAGCCGCGATCCCGGCTACCAAACCTACCGGGACGGCGAGGCCAAGGGTTACTTTGTCAAAGACCGCCGGACCCATCTTGAGGACGGCCATGCCTGGCAGGGGCAGGATTTCGAGGGAGGGAATGAGCGGTATTTCGACCTGGCGGATCCTGAACGCATAAACAGCGGCGAATCCTATACCGGCGAGGTGTACTACGGCGGCGACCGGGGAACCACCGGGCATTACGCGGATTTGAACCGGAGGGAAGTGCGCCGGTGGTGGGGCGAGCAGTACCGCTATCTTTTTGAATGCGGGCTGGAAATGGTGTGGCAGGATATGACGACCCCCTGTATCCGCAATAACCGGGGCGATATGCGGGGGATGCCCTTTAGGTTGCTGGTATCCCAGGATTACTACTCAGACGCCGAAGGAAAGAAACCTCAGGAAGTCGAGGCTTTGAAGGTGTGGAATCTCTATTCCTATAATTTGCACAAGGCCACCTATCACGGGCTTAACCGCCTGCCCGGAAGGGAAAACAAACGCAATTTCATCGTGGGCCGGGGCAGTTTTACGGGAATGCACCGGTTTGCGGCGCTGTGGACCGGGGATAACGCTTCCGAGTGGGACTTCCTCAAGATAAACGTGGCGCAGGTGCTTTCCCTCGGCATGTCGGGGCAGGCGATGAGCGGGCAGGATATCGGCGGCTTTGAGCGGCAGTCTGATGACCAAGGCTGGGCGGACCCGGAACTGCTGATCCGCTGGACCGCGGCGGGAGCGTTTCTGCCCTGGTTCAGGAATCATTACATCGGTGAGAAAAAAGGCGCGAAACACTTTCAGGAACCCTATCAGTATCAGTACGTCAATCTGGATGCGGCGCTGGTTCCCCCGGAGGGGCGGTATATTTACGGCTGCGTCCTGCCGGTGTGCAAATATTACATTGAGCTGCGCTACCGGCTCATGCAGCTTTTCTACGATGCCCTGTTTGAGAACGCCATTAACGGGATGCCGATTTGCCGCCCCCTGTTCCTCTGCTGCGGGGAGGACAAGACCCTCTACAATGACAAGACGGCGTTTTTGAGCAATGAATTCTTTGTCCGGGAGGACCTGCTGATCGCGCCGGTGCTGGATAAGCAGGGGCCTGAAAACGGCGGCGGCAAACGGGATGTGTATTTACCCCAGGGCAGCAACTGGTACGCCTACATGGATAACAAGCGTCCCCTCTTGGACGCGGTGGAAGGGGGCGTTACCGTGCGGGATTATAACGCCTGCATCAGCGCGGACGAGGGGCACATCGG
>JAITHQ010000231.1 GCA_031279925.1 Treponema sp.
CTATTTTTTTCTGGAAATGGACATTGCGGCGCCGGTAAGTTTTTGATTGATGTCGCTTAAACCTGCCCGCGCGGACCGGCCCCTGTCCAGGGCAGCCTGATACCTGTTTCCCGAAAGGGCAATTTCCGCCTGATCGGCATTGGACCGGGCGGCGTTAAAGTCCTGGCCAATAGCGTCAAAATCCAGGGGCAGGCTGGCCGACTGCGCCGCATTGATCCCCTGTTCGGTCTCCGCAATTGCCGGTTTCAGTTCCGCCACCAGGGCGGCGGCCTCTTCCCTGGCCCGGACAGCGCCGGCGCGGCCATCGGCAATGGCTTTATCCGCAGCGGCAATGGCTTCGGCTGCATAGGTCTTTGCCGCATCGTATCGCTTGGATTCCGCTTCCGCCTGCATACGGCCCAGAGCGTCTCTGGCGCGGGCAAGGCTGTTCCCCGCATACGCAGCCGCATCAGCGTCGTTTTCCGCCCTGGTAACCGCTTCGGTTGCGTTTTTCATTTCTTCGGTAGGTGGTTTGGCGCATCCTCCAACAATAACAATAATAGAAAGGATCAGCGCTGCAAAAATGCAGTATTTCAGCTTCATATTAAGCTCCTTATTCAATTTTGCTAATTCAACTGTACTATAATTATGGCGGATATGCCACTGGACACAGGGAGTTTGCCCCTGAAAATTACCGGAGTTTTGAAAAAAACGCCATAATTTTGTTTGGAACACTTCAAAAATACCGGTTTTTGGCCGAAATTTAAAGAATAGATGTCAGGTTTTATCTCCAAAAAATGGTCCCTGGTGATACTGCTTGCCGGCCTTTGTATTGCCGGTATTACGGCTTTGCTGCTGAATTATGGGCTTGCGGAGCCGCAATTGGGGCCGGTTTACGATATTCTCCTCGATTTTCGCCCTGCGCCGCCGGTATCCGGGGAGATTCTGGTGATCGATACCGATGAAACAATTGAGCCTGGCGATGTTTTTTCGGTGCTTATGTCTTTAAGTGAAATGGGGGCTTCTGACCTTATTATCGAGGTTCCGGTGTTGGGCGCGTCTTTGGGAAGAATAGAAAACGATGAAGAAATAAGGCAGCGGATTAACGATGAATACGCGCTGCTGGGAAGAAATATCCGCAATCTGTTTGAGGCTATCCGGGTGGGATCGGTTTCGCCTTCGGAATCGTCCGGGTATGTGGAAAGCCTGGTGGAACTGACGGAACGGGGCAGGGACCGGCTGAACGCCGCCCTTATGCGCCAAAAAGAGGCCGGTTCGGTTCAGGTGGCCCGTTCTTCCATGGTTTTTGGCACGGTGCTGGAAGCTGCGGACCTTCGCCCCCATTCCATCGGGAATATTCCCTGGTATTCCCGCCCCAGGCCGGACAAAGACGGAAAAATCAGGCGCGTTGCCCCTTTTATTCATGCCGAAGGTTTACTGTCCCGCCCCTCTGGAGTGTTACAAGGGATATTAAACCTGAATGTAATGTCTTATAAGAATCCATCCCGCCAGAAATCCGATCTGCAATCCGGGGATGGTTTGCTGATTGCCACGGCGGCGGAACCGTACATGGCCGCCAGATTCACGGACTCGCTGTTTTTGGAAGAGCCGCCGTCAAAGGAAAGCGCCGGAATGCCGCCCGCACCGGAATCCGCCCCTGCTGCCGAAACTGTGGAAACGTTTTCCAAAGAAGGCCCGGCGCAGGCTGTGTTTTTGCCGCCTGTATCCGGCGTTGAGCATATCGTTTACCGGGGCCTTAAGCCGCGCTGGGAAGAATCCATGCTGGAATATACGGAACAGGGGCCGGTACTGGTAAACCGGAAAAACAGCGAGGAAACGTTCCGGTTCCCCTTGGACCGGAACGGAAATATTCTTGTCGAAACCCCGGAGCAAAATGAAAGTTTTCGCCGTTTAACGCTGGCCCAATTCCGGGAATACGAGGAGGCCGGCCACGCCATGCGGCGGCTCTTAAAATACGCGGAGGGCCTGGGCGTTTATTCAGAAACAATGCCGGAACGGATTCCGCTGATTCTGTGCGACTATGCGGCAAGCCTGCAGGAAGAACTGCTGCAAGCGCCGGACCAGGAAAACCTTGCCGCCTGGAGAAAGGCCCGCGCCGAATACATCAGCAGCCTGGACGAATTTCTGTACGGCTCCGCCGAAATGATTCTGGTAAACAGGTACGAGGAGCTTATTGCAGCAGAAGCCCTTAATGATGAAAAAGATGAAGAAATCGAAGAGATGCAAAACATTCGGGATGAACTGATTCGTACCTTTGTCGATATGAGGGAACAATACCAAGAGCTTGCCGAACTGCGGACCATTCTGTCGGAAACTCTTGCATCCTCATTCTGCATTCTGGGCCCTCCGCTTTCCCCGCTTGAAACCGGCGCAAGTATAACGGAGGCTTCCGCCCTGCTTGCCAACGCCCTGCTTACCGGGCGCTGCATTACACCGGGGCAGAGCCGGCATATTATTTTCTGGTCGCTTGCTGTGGCCTTTATTGTGTTAATCTGCATTCATACGCTGCGGCCTCCGGTAGCGCTGCTTGCGGGGTTAAGCGCCAGCCTTTTGTGTTTTGTTGGTTTTGGCTGGAGTTTTGTCATTACATCGTACTGGCTGGACCCGCAGATACCCGCCGCTTCGTGCCTTATGGGAACGCTGGTTATTTTTACGATCCGGTTTTTGATAATTCGCCAGGGCGAGCGGTATTTTTATTTGGCTTATGGGCCTGTGGTAAGCAAAAACTGTCTTAAACAGTTAATCAAAACCGGAAGGCCGCCGCTTTCAGAAATTATCAATGTCAGAGCGGCAATTATCGCCGTAAAGAATCCGGGGCTGTTAAGCCGCGAAGACATGGAAGGGCCAGGCCAGGCGGCCATGATCGCCGCCACATTTCGCGGCCAGGTTTCCGCCGCTTTTAAAAAGGCCGGAGCGGCGATTCTTGGCTGCGAGGGGGATACCATACTGGTGTGTTTTGGTTCGCCGCCGGAACGGGTCTACCTTGAACATACAAAAACCGAAACCCAGTATGGCGATGAACCCAAGGCCCACAGCAGCCACCACCCGGCGGCCAAGGCGGCGGGCTGCATTGCAGAACTGCTCCAGGGCGGCAGCGCGTCCGCAAATGAATCCCCGTCTTCCGCCTGGCGTTTTGGAATTGCCTGCGGGGACTGCGCTTTTTCATGGTCCGGGGAAACGGGCTATATCGCAAATGGCAGCCCGGTGGTCCGCGCCAGGGTGCTTGCGTCGTTGGCTTTACGTTACAAGGCGCAGGTACTTATAACCGATTCGGTACGGGAAAAAATTAACCTTCCGGTGCGGAGGCTTAGCGCATTGGGGAACAACGGTAACAGCGGTGAAAATTTTTACGAACTGCTGATACCGTAACCCAACGTTCCGGCTGTTTACGCGATGTGCCAGGACCGGATAAGGGCTTTGTGAAGCATGCGTTCCTGCGGGACGCCGGCCAGGGGCCGGCATCCGTTCCTACGGAACGGCATGTGCCGGAATAAGGCGTAGCCACGACCTGGCCGAATGGGGGCCAAGTCCGCCAAAGGCGGGCACAGGGTTTTGGCCCGCTGCTGCCCTCACCCTGCAGGGTTTACAGCGAATTATTTTTGCGGGTCAAATTTAGCCCTTCAGGGCAGGGTTGTTGATTTATACTCATTTATTTTCTTCCTGTTGTATGCATTTACAGCCTTGAAAATATTTTCCTGCCCAGATTGTAATATAAATACACCAATAAGTTCAGTTACAAATCCCCCCAACATTACTCCAAGACCAATTTTAAATTTTTTTCATGGGCATCATAATCTTGCCTGTCCCCAAAAAATGGGATATATGCACCCACTATCGCTGCGGCTAACCCACCCCACATTAAAGTATTTCCTGCTATCGTTTTTCCCCGGTATGAACGATATTCTTGATTCGTATCTTTATACTGCGAAAGGGCATTTCTCATCGAATTATTTATCCCATATATTGATCGGGAACTTTGGTTTTGAAAATTTAATGTCAGTCCGCCAAACATAGTAAAATCCCACTGGAATAGTTCACTGTTGTAATAATGCAGCAGATCACTGTTTACTTTGGTATTTTCCTGGGCCATTAAATTACCAGAAATGATTATTGCCAATGTCAAAAAACCAGCTTTCAGAACCGTTTTCATAATCAACCTCCATAAAGATACATAGCTATAACTATGGTATATGACACATTCAATAATGGCAATAGTTAAAAAAAACTCCAAAGAGTTGGGATTTAATGGCGGATAACGTTCCGGCTGTTTACGAAAATCGGGATTTTGCAGATTAGTTCCATTTCGGGTTTTCAATACCGCATGTTATTTCTTTTTCCTGTAAAGAATTAGCGTTGCCGGTTCGTGGGGAGATTTAACGCTGGAAAATGGTGTGTATTCAGAAAAGACATCATATTTCCAAAATGAGGGGTTTATGAAAATCCATAAAGCCACGCAGGGGGTGTCAGTCATCTTTTTAGGCAGCGTAAAGAGGCTGCCCCATTCACTTTTCCATAAATCCATAATCATCATCTGGGGGTCAATGCCCTTGAACCAGTCATGGGAAAGATTAAAGACGATGTCCACTGTATCGACAGGGGCGAACTCCTTGTTCACCATCCGCTCGGCGGCGCTCCATTTTCACGCCTCATTGCTGCGCCTGCATTGCAGGCTCTCGACTTTTGGGGCATTAACTGTTAACATACCGCAATCGGGGTGCGGCATGAAAAAACTGTTTGTATTATTGCCGGCGCTGCTGATTCTGGCAC
>JAITHQ010000006.1 GCA_031279925.1 Treponema sp.
TCCCCAGAACCGGTATAATCCATGAAAATCCGTACAATCCGTGGATTTTTCAAGAATTCGCCTGTTCCATGGCAAGAAGCTAAAATCGAGCTTCGTCTTTATTAAGTGGATTGACTATAGTATACGGTATGTTCCGGCGCTTAATTCCAGATGTTTTTAGCCTGCCGCCGCCTCCACCCTGTAGGGACTTTATTCAGTGTTGCGATGTATTCTTACATCAAAATATTCTGTGAGTCAAGTTTAGCCCTTCAGGGCGGGGTTATTGATTAGGGCATATCTGCGCTTGCAAAGGGCAGTCGCGCCTCTTTTATAGCCCTCAAGCCGCCCCCTGGCGCTGGAAATATACGAGGCCCGCCTGGGGCTTGACTTACTAAAAAACAATGGAATATAACAGTATGTGGCATACAGCCGGAGCGTTATGAATAAAATTATTCGATTATCGACAGCTTTGCTGCTGTTAGCTGTTATTGTAATTGCCGCCGCGCCGCTGTTTTTTTCCTGCGCCTCGGCCCCCCGGCCCCCTTTGGATGAACAGATTATTCCGGCGGACATTGCCGGATTGGTACATGCCGGCGGAACCAATACCCAGCAGGAATATGACCTGCTGGACAACATGGGCGCAGTGTGGATTCTTCACACCTTTTACTGGGACCGGATTCAACCGGCAGAGGGGGAATGGGATTTTTCTTCTTTTGATATACTGGTCGATACCGCAAAGGCCTCCGGCAAAAAAGTGCTTGGTGTTTTGGCCTACGACACGCCGTGGATTCACGCTGACGGTAAAACCCGCAAATATATTCCCCCGGATAAACTGCCCCTGTTCCTTGACTATGTGCGGAAAACAGCCGCCTATTTTCGGGGCCGGGTCGATGCGTGGTGTATCTGGAACGAACCGAATTTCCATTTCTGGAACGGAACGCCGCAAGAATTTTTTACGCTTGCCCGGCAGACCGCCGCTGCTGTCCGCGAGGTGGATACTGATGTAAGCCTTTTGGGCGGAGCGTTCAACCGGGGTATTTTTGGCCTGCCGAAAAAATATATCCGGGGGCTCTTTGATTCAGGCGCAATGGAACAGGCCAGCGCGCTGGCCTTTCACCCCTACGAGTTGAATCCCGCCCGTACCGCACGGCTCTATGATCAGTTTGGAGATATTGCGGCGGAATATGGTTTTGGCGGAAAAATCTGGATTACCGAAGTAGGCTACCCAACCGGCGGCTGGTATCCTACCGCTGTTTCCGAAAAAAAATTCCCCGCGTATGTGATAAAAACATTTACGTTACTTTCGGTACGGGGAGCGCGGACCATCTTCTGGTATCAGCTTTTTGATCCGGAAGTCCGGGAAAGGGGAAATTCGGAGGATTATTTTGGATTGGTACGGAGCAGGCAGGATTACCGTTCCAAAGGCGCGGAAGCGTTCCGGTTATGCGCCAGGTATATCTCTGGAACCAGGTATTATCCGCAAAAGCCGCAGAGGAAAGGGCTGCCTTCTTCACTAAGGTCATTTTATTTTGAGGGGCTGTCCGCACAGGAAACAGGCGGCAGCGGCGTTCTGGTACTGTGGAAAGACGGAGCGCCCATTACGGTGCATCTGCGCCTTCCGGGTGAATCACACTTGATGCACGATCCGGTTTCAGGAAGCGCCGCCGCGATACCGGCGGAAACAATTATAAAGGCGGGAAGCGCGCCGGTTTTTATTACCTGGCAGGGCGGGGCCGGCGGCCCCTGTGAACTATGGCGCTGACATTGCCGGCGTCATTCTGCGGAATATAACACTTTTCCTGCATGGTCAATGCGGGCAAGCATATCGGGGTTTGCAAACTGCCGGTAAATCAGAGCTGAACTATACCTGGACGGCGGCCCCTTTCTTAGCAGGCTCCAAAAGAATTCGAAGATTTGAACAGGCTCTTACAGTATCCCCAGTTCTGTGGCAATGCGCACGGCGTCTGCGCGGTTTTTGGCCCCCAGTTTGTTAAAGATGCTCCTCACTACGCTTTTAACGGTGTTAATCGATATAGAAGAAACTTTTGCGATTTCTTCTCTGGTAAGCCCCTGTGAAAGGCTGGCAAGAACATCAAACTCGCGGGGGGAAAGGGCCGCGCCCGAAGGCCCCTTCTTTTTTTCTTTTGATAATTCGGCGCGGTATGTTTTGGAAATGGTAAAAATATTTTTTGCGTAAGCCGTAGCGCCGCGCCGTATCTTTTCCAGTTCAGCCTGGGGTATTGTTATAGATGGCTCTTTCAGGGCCGCGCTTACCAGCGCCCGCATTTCTTTGCCCAGTTCGGTAAAGGGCATGTACAGGCTGTTGCTTTGTGCCAGTTCCCAGGCGGCCTCCAGATCGCGGAAGGCACCGGCGCTGTCATTCAGGCGGTAGCGGCTTACCGCTTCTATAACCTTTGTTTCCAGTTTCCCCAGCACGGAAAAAAACGCGCCGGTTTGCTCCTGACGGCGGCCTCCAAGATCGGCAATCGCGGCGGGGTATCGCTTTTTGGCAAATTGGTATTTTGCTTTCACCAGAATCTCAAGGCCGTGAATAAGGGAATTAAGGTCGCTTTCTTCAAAATCATTTTTTAACCACGCTGCAATTTTCTCGGCCCTGTTGGTCTGAATATAAAACCAGCCGGTAACAATATCGTAATAAATAAATCGATTAATATACCATGCCTTGTCAAGCTGGGCCTTAAGCTGGCAAAGCAAATCCTCAATCGCGGCGATATTTGCGCTTGACATATTTATCCGCAATAGATAAAACAGCGCCCGGTTTTCAATTTCATACTGATCCCTTTCGCGGGCCTTGACCAGCGCCCGGTTAAAACATTCTTCGGCGCGGGCCATATCCCCCCTAAAAAACGCAACCTCCCCCCATGCAATGTCTTCCATGCCCCAGCCGCAGCCGTTCATCGCGGCGGACAGGTGAATCACCATTTCAGCCAGGGCCTTGTTGTGCCGTTCCATTTCGCCGGGTTCGGTGCTGATAACACGGCATATATACGATTCAAGGTTCATAATTGAACTTGGCGGCGGAACCTTAAAGCCAAGCAGATCGGAATAGTAATGGGCCCGCTCAAAATAAGCAATAAAAGAATAATCGCCGGTATAGATATAGCTTAGATAAACCGCAAAACCCAAATTATCATAACAGCCCGAAAGGGTTCTTGCCCGTGCGGGATCGATCTGCGGGGGAACAGTTGAATCCTGCGGAACAGGGGGCAGTTCCGCTTCAAGCCTGGTTACAACGGGAATAAGTTCCGCCTTTACCCGGTCAAACTGTTCCAGGTTAAGCAGAAGCCTTGAGCGGAGAATCCATGCGATGGGGTTTTGATCGTACAGTTCCTTTGGGGCGTTCTCCATAATTTTGAGCAGTGTTGCCGCGGTGTATTTGGAAATCACCAAAGAAAAGGTGTAAATTGCGCTTAACAGTTTGGTGTAATCCCCGGCTTTTTCGTAGTAAAGAATTGCGTCCATTTTATGATTGTTCTTCATGCACCAGTCCGCAGCCTTGACCCAGACCTTGCGTTTCTCGTTTTCGGCAATTTCTTCCTGGCGTCCCCGCAGAAAATCAAGAAACAAATGGTGAATCCGGTATGCGTTAAGGTAGGTATCAAACCGGATAAAAGAACCAATCTGTTCCATTTTATCAATAAGCGAATAATCTTTTTCGCCGCCGCCTGTAATTTCCCTAAGCAGGTCTGGAACCAGATGATCAATAAGCGATACTTTTATAAGAAAAGTTTTTAACCCGGCTGAAAGCGTAGAAAAAATTTCGCTTTCTATAAGTTTAAAAACATTGGAACGCATGGCATGGGGAACATAGGTGTCGCGGGTTTTGCTGTGTTTCAGCGCAAGGCCCGCCAGATGCAGGGCAAAAGCCCAGCCTTCGGTATCGCGGTATATGCCGGAAACGGTCTGCGTACCGGGCTGTAATCCCAAAAGGTGCAGATACTCAATGGTTTCATCCCTGCTGAAACGCAGGTCGTCTTCGGTAATGCTGGCAACCTGCCCCCTGGATTTTAGTTTTGAAATATCGATATTTGGTTCGTTACGCGAAATGACTATCGAGGTAATATTGGGAAAAGGCGTGTTAAGGCACCGTTCAAGAAAACCCAGTACTGCCTTGTTGTGAATAAAATGAAGATCATCGTACACAAAAAAATATTTTTCGGTAGGTATTATATCAGTACGGGGAACGGCCAAATAACGGTTAAACTGCCGCGCCGTTGCCGGGAACCCAATTTCCGTAAGTTTGTCTGCGGATTCCCGGCTGATTACCGCAATGGCGTCAACAAAATTTTCCCAAAACCGCTCACAAATATTATCCCCTTCCGAAAATTGCATCCAGGCAGTACGGGCATAATGCTTCCGTACAAAAGAATACACCGCCTGACTTTTTCCGTACCCTGCGCCGGCTGTAATCAAAATGATGGGATGCCGTACCGCATTTTCCAGCAGATTTTCAATCCGCGGGCGATCAAGATACACCTGGTTTCCTATAAACATTGATAAGTTGTCATGAAAAAAATAATCTGACATTATACACCCCCTCTTTTTGGAAAACCAAAGCCTGCCCCCAGGGCCAGCGCATATAAATTTATAATTCCTTATGGGATAAGGAATTAGCTTTTTTAGACTGTTTTACTCATGATTTTGTAATTCCTTACAGGATAAGGAGATACGATTTTATA
>JAITHQ010000111.1 GCA_031279925.1 Treponema sp.
TTTACAATAGAAATGGCGGCGATAACCGCATCACCATAAGCGCCTGCCTTATTGTTAAGCAGAATAACCGCAAGCCCCGCGATAGATTGCCGCAAAAATGACGGGCTGCCGCCGCAGATTATTTCTCTGTATTTTTTTAGAGAAGGCACAAAATTAGCCGGTAAAATAGGGATGTTTCCTTTTCTGGTACAACCCATGATAAAAAGTATGATACAGCTTACGATCTGGCTTATCATCGTAGCAAGAGAAGCGCCTTTGACACCTAGATGAAAAACAAAAATAAAAAGCGGATCAAGGCCGATATTTATTACCGCCCCTGAGACCATACCGATCATGCTAAAAAATGCGCTGCCCTGATACCGCAAAAGATTGTTCAACATGAATGACGCAACCATAAACGGTGCGCCAAGCAAGATAAAACGCAGGTAATCAAAGGCATAAGGGAGAATCGAACTGGTTGAACCAAGAAGCCGGGCAAGGGGAGACAAAAAAATCGTACCAAATATCGTAATTCCTAACCCCAGGATAAATGCTGAAAAGAATCCCGTAGCGGCCATTTTCCCGGCATCGGCGGTATTTTGCGATCCTAAGGCGCGGGAAATAAAACCGCCTGAACCATGCCCAAAAAAGAAGCCCACCGCCTGAATAATCGCCATCAGAGAAAAGCTCACTCCTACGGCGGCAACGGCGCTTGTACCGAGGGAACTTACAAAATAGGTATCAGCCATGTTGTACATAGCCGATACCATCATAATGATAATGCTGGGAACAGCCTGTTTCACTACAAGCTTCCCCACCGGGGCGGTGGTCATTAAAAAATATTTTGCATTTTCAGGGTTCGTTACCGCAAAGCCTGGTCCCGCGCAAGCGGCTAAAAGAGCGGAGGATTCTGATTTGCCCTTTAGAACCCGGAACCGGGCTTTATTTTTATCCATCGTTATTCATAAAAAATAATTTGATTCCCTCACCCGGAAAGCGCAGCTTCACGTCTTTTACAAGCGCTTCTGCCGCACGAGCGTCATGGTCATTCAAATAACTGATGACCATAAAATTTTCTTCCGGCCAGGTTGCGGTTCCCATGCGGTATGCGCTTTTCCCTCTGCCATGCACATTGGGAATTATGGTGTAATAAAAATTTTTTATTCTTCTTTCGAGAACATTGACAAGTTCTTCTTCAACCGAATGATTTGCGATAAGTTCCATGCGTTTCATGCTAACCTCTATTTAATGCGGCGGTTTTGCCACATACGAAAATTGGATATGAACACACAAGCGTTCATGCGGCACCCTCCTGTATGGCTGCGGCTTTCTTATGGCGACGGTGTTCATTGATAAACGAATACAGTACCGGAATAACATACAGCGTTATCACTGTGGATGACACGAGGCCGCCTATTACCGTAAGGCCGATGGGCTGTATCATCTTGGCAGATTTACCGGGGAAAAAAGCCATAGGGATAAGTCCCAGGATTGTAGTGAGGGTAGTCATCAACACGGGACGAAGCCGGGATTCACCTGCTTTTATACAAGCCTCTTGTACCGGGACTCCCCGGCCCACGAGAAGGTTGGTATAATCAACCAGCACGATACCGTTATTAACCACAATGCCCGCAAGCATCACAATACCGACCAGCGAAACCATACTGAGGTCTTGCCCGGTTATGAGGTATATGCCTGCCACACCAATCAGCATAAGCGGAATAGTACACAGGTTGATAATAGGGTCTTTGAAAGATTCATACTGACCCGCCATCACACCGAATACCAGCAGCACCGCAAGGGTGATAATCAGCAAGAAAGTTTTGATGTTTTCGGTGATTTCCTGCCATTGGCCTTCATAGGTTAAGAGTATACTTTCAGGAAGTATAAAGTTATTGCCGATGACTTCTTTAATCTTTTGTTCAACTTCGTTGATTCGCCGGCCTTCAATAACGCTGCCGGTTATATGGATTATCCGGGATTGATTTTCCCGCCTAATACTTACCGGCCCCATACCCTTTTCCAGGCGGGCAAAATTGGAAAGGGAAACGAGCTTCCCGGTATTAGACGCGACAAAAATATGTTCTAAATCGGGGAGTTTTTTGCGATCTTCTTTCCGCAGTTCCAGCATTACCGAGTATTCGTCGCCACCCTGCCGGAAAGTTGTGGCGGTAACGCCGTTCATAGCCGAGGCGATCTCTCTGGCGGCGCCGCCAATTGTAAGCCCCAGATTGTAGGCTCGCTTCCGGTCAATGACTACTTCCACCTGGGGCAGCCCTTCGGTCATGTCGATACTTACTTCGGTAAGTTCAGGGACTTGGGTTTTGATAAGATCCATTATTTCCTGCGCGGCGGCAAGTCCTTCGTCAATGTCGTCAATACGCAGGGCAAGGTCTATATCTGAACCTCCGGAAATTACTCGTGCCATAACCTGACTAAAAGAAAATGTCGCACCGGGGATGTCGTTGAAATGAGCGCGGAATTTCTCCATTACCTGTGTTGAAGTATCCGCCGCGGGATCATCCATGTCCAGACCCACCTGCAATTCTCCACGATTTGAGGCGATGTTATTTATCATACGACCGCTGGAACCCACATTGACTATAATGGTTTTTGCTCCTTTGATTTCATCAAGGGCAATTTCCTGTAATTGCAGCATTACCGCCCTGGTGTCTTCATATCTGGTTCCGGGGGGAAGCTCCACGGTAAGACCTACCCTGTCTTCATTCATTGGGGGCACCATCACTATATTCAGCAGGGGAAGGGTTAGTACTGAACCCACAAAGGCGGCACATACCAGAACCACGGTAATGAAGCGGTGTTTTACCGCAACAGAAAGCAGGCGGGTGTAGCCTCTGGTTATACCGTTAATAGTCTTTTCAATGATATTGTCGATTGCCGTCAGTATTTTATTTTTTATTGGTTTCTGTTTTCTGGTTTGCAGGGGCAGGTATGTACTGGCCAAAATAGGAACAAGGAAAACAGCGACCAGTAAACTTGACGCAAGGGCAATGCCGATGGTGAAGCTAAGGCCCTGGAACAGTTCGCCCAGTATACCAAGCTGGTTCTTGAACAGAAATATGGGCACAAAAACGCAGAGTGTTGTCAGGGTTGAGGAAATAATAGAAGACATTACTTCATGGCTGCCGAGAATTGCCGCCATGTCCGGTTTTGCTCCCCGTTCCCGGTATTTGAAAATATTTTCCAGAATAACGATAGACGAATCTACGATCATACCGACACCAAGGATAAGGCCGGCCATAGTCAGCATATTCAGAGTAAGCCCCGCAAAATTCATAAAGAGCAACGTTACGAGTATCGAAAAGGGAATGGAAATACCTATGATAATGGTACTTTTAATATTCCGCAGAAAAAGCAGCAGAACTCCCATTGCCAGAACCGCGCCCAGGATCGCCGAATGTAATAGTTCACCGATCATATCCCTGATTTGGGTGGTATTGTCCCGGACAATATCAAGCGACACATCGGCGGGAAGCAATTCCTGAATCTCATCAAGTTTGGCGTAGACTTTTTCCGCTACCGCCGCCGAATTGGTACCGCTCTGTTTGGTAATACCCACATACACACCGCTTTCGCCGTTGATATAGGCTGTAGAAGTTTCATCAGCATACGAGAGGGCAACGCTTCCCAGATCCATCAACCGTATATCAGCATCACCCCGCCGGAGGATAACGGTTTCGGCAATGTCCTGCAAAGATTTGTATTCACCGGTGGTGCGAATACTATAATCCTTAGCGCCGTCAACGATGGTTCCGGCTCCCAACTCAATGTTCTGGGCCGCCAGAATTCCGGCGATTCCGGTAATCGTAAGGCCGTATGCTTCCAGGCGATTTTGGGAAATCTCCACCCGCACGACTTGTTCCTGGCCCCCGTTGACATTGGTAGAAGCCACACCGTCAACCTGTTCGAGCCGTTCCTGGATGGAATTGACCGCAATATGGCGTAATTCATTTGGCGTCCTATTGGAACTGCTTTGTACCGCAATACGGAGTATGGGCATTGAATTGGGATCAAACTGCCTGATTAAAGGGCTGTCCGCTTCGTCTGGAAGATAGCGCCGCACACGGTCAATCCGGTCCCGTATGTCATTGGTCTTAGCGTCAAGATTAGAACCGTAATCAAACTCCAGGGTAATGGTACTGCTTCCTTCAGAGGATGTGGAACTAATGCTTGAAAGCCCGCTCAGATTTACCAGCTGGGATTCAAGGGGTTTGGTAATTGTTTTTTCAATCGTTTCCGGCCCCGCTCCTGTGTAGCTGGTGGTAACGATAAGGATAGGCATATCAACTTCCGGGAACATATCAATGGCAAGACCTGATACGAGATACAAGGCCACAATGGCAACTAAACCAAAGGCAACTATGCCCAAAACCGGTCGTCTGACAACATGCTGCGCTATGCTCATGACCGGCCCCCCAATACCCGCACCGCCGCACCGCCGGTAAGAAACTGCTGTCCCTGCACTACAACCTTGTCTCCGGCATTAAGGCCGCTTTTTATTTCCACTTCGCCATCCACCGTAACACCAAGGCTTACTTCCCGTATGCTAACCTGATCGGCGGTTTCGGAGAGGACAAATACCGCCGTGCTGCCCCTGATTTGGACTACCGCGTCTTGGGGTATGGAAATTACGTTTTCATAGGTGCGGGTGTTGAGTTTCAAGCGGGCAAACATTCCCGGATTGATGCGGGGATCTTCGTTAATAAAACGCAGGGTAATGCTTTTTGTCCGGGAAGCGGGGTCTACCACGGGTGAAAGTTTGACGACCTGCGCGGGGAAAATCTCTCCGGGAAAAGCTTCAAGGCGTACTTCCGCAGGAAGGCCAACGCGAAGCTGACCGATTTCCCGCTCCGGGATTAACGCTTCAATTTCTATTGAACCTGCCGGGGCTATGATCAACAGAGGGGTAGCGATTGAGACGGTGGAGCCGACTGACACCGGATTGGATACTACCGTACCTGAGACCGGTGCGTATACCGGACTGAGCAAATATTGCATTCCGGGCCGGGAAGAATCTACCCGGGCCAGAAGATCGCCTTTGCCTACCACCGCGCCAAGGGCTGTTCCCATGAAGACCAGTTTCCCGGCGGTTTCCGGTACTACCGTTACCTGTTCTTTGTTTTTGATGTTGCCGTTTACCTCGATGTACACCTGAAGACTGCGGAGTTGGGCTTCTTCGATTCTGACGGTAAACACGGTGTTTGTCCGGCTGCCTCCTGTTCTGCCGGAACCAGACTCTGTAAACGGCATATTAAGCCGGGCCAGCAGCGAGGGGCCGAAAATCAATCCCGCTATGACAAGCAGCAGCATAATAACAAGCATAAACTTCTTCATATTTATATTCCTTTTTTGCTTGTTCCAAAAAGAACATTGAGTTCCCTTTCCAAATCCAATATTGCCGAAATAAGATTGTACTGTTCCTGCTGCACCCGGTTCTGCGCCAGTAACAAACTGTCATCGGCATCCCTCAGCCGCTGGTAATCCACCGCTCCGCCGCTGTAGGCTTCTTCATACAAAGCATAGGTAGTCTGGGCCAGTTCCACATTGAAGCGTAAAGTTACTATGTTTTCTTTTGCCTGTTCGATAGTTCGCTGATACTGCGTAATCCGGCTTTCATGATCACGCAGAGTTTCGCCTAATTGAATCTCAGCGGAATGGATACTGTCATTGAGGGAATCTATCCGGCTTCTTGCCGGCGACCAGGGGAGAAAATTATCAAGGGAAATACCAAGACCGATGGTAAAAGAGCCTTCACTGTCATTCCATTTACCGCCCTTCGTGTTGTAAAGCGGCGTTGATTTCCATGAAAGATTGATGACCGGAATATACGCCCCATTCCGTGCGGCATTGCGCTGCGCTTCAAGGGAGGTGATTGACTTTTGAAGTATCGCCGCCTCAAGGGATTCAGAGCGCGGTATTTCGCCGGTGATACCGCTGTCCTCATACTGCAAGATTCCGCTCAAAGCAACTGCTTGTTCCTGTGGAAGTCCCAGCAAATTCTTAAACAAATCCATCGCATTTTCATACTGGGTATGCGCGTTTCGTACATTGGGCCGCTTGTTTTCCATATCTACCCTTGCGGTCATTTCATCCAGACGGGCAGCCTGCCCTGCTTTAACAAGAGTCGCAATCTGATCGTAACGCGCCTGGGCACTCTCAAAATTACGTTCCGCCAGCTCTCTGCCGGATTCTATAAGGATAATTTGATAAAAAAGTTTGCGTACCTGTAACTCCAACCGTTGTTTTGCCTGTTCATAGGTCAGAACCCCCGCTTCATAATCGATCCGGGTTTTTTTGATGTTATCAATGGTCGAGACAGAGAGATTGAGCGTTGCCGAAATCTGAAACCCAGGTATCCAGATGTCCTGGGCCGGTGGTATTTCGCTGGTAATCGAGGTAGGGTGCCCTGCGACCGCCGTAGTGGTAATAACCGGAATCAGGGTATTCCATGAGCGATCCGCCGCCCGCCGTTTCCCACCCAGGTCAATAGCGTTCCGCTCAAGGCTCAAGTTGTTATTCAGGGCGATTTGTACCGCTTCTTCAACAGTCAGTACCAGTTCCCCTGAGTCTCTGCCGGATACGGCTTGGGCTCCGGCGCCGCTTAGGACGATGAGTATAAAAAACAAGAAAGTACATTTCAGTTTCATGCCAATAAAATAGCGGTAAATGGAAGGAAACACCATAAACGAGAAATAAATGTTTTATAAACATTTTGTTTATATTTTACCTTTCTTGTTGCGGTAAGCAAGGATAATAAAATATACTCTTTGATATGCAGGGGAAAATCTTAATTATAGAAGATGATAAAGAATTGTCGGATATAGTTTTGCTATATCTGGATAAAGAAGGGTTTGAGGTCCGGGCTGCGGAAAGCGCCGAATATGGTTTTACTGTTATGGAGACATGGACACCGGAGCTGATAATTCTGGACATCAACCTCCCCGGCATGGATGGCCTTGAATTCTTGCGTGAATTCTGCCGTACCAACAATACGCCGATACTGATCATTTCAGCCAGGGACAGCGATGAGGACATGATTGCCGGACTAAGCATTGGGGCGGATGAATTTGTTACCAAGCCTTTCTCCCCAAAGGTGCTGGTCGCCAGGGTACGGGCGCTGTTTCGTAGAATCAGGGGCATTGACGGATCGGATACAAGCTGCTGCCGTTTTGGTCCTTTTGTTTTGGATTATGGTTCCTGCGTTCTGAAAAAAGACGGACAAAAGATTGCGCTTTCCCCAAAAGAATTTGACTGCCTTGCTTTTCTGAGTGAGAACCCAGGGAAGACCTTTACGCCCGAAGCAATCTACACCGGGGTCTGGAAAAATAATTACGGCGACCTTACCACTGTAACAGTTCATATTCAGCGGCTGCGGAGAAAAATAGAGGAAGACCCAACCGCTCCGGTCTATATTGAAACGGTGTATGGTAAGGGCTACCGGTTCTCAGCCGGAAAGACAACGGAAAAGTAAATGAAAACACAAACTCATTTTCATTTATTGATAGCCGGAATCTTCATCGTTCCTATTCTCTTAATAATTGGACAAATAGTGTACATCAAGGCGAACCAGGATCAGGAGGCAATTTCTATGTATCACGATATTGCCGCAATAATAGATGGTGAAACGGATTTTGAAAATCGAAAAATGTTGTCAGCCTTTTTATACAGAATGAGCAGGTTTGGTGATATTGTGGTTTTTAACAAAGACTTTACGATTATATATTCAACCATTCCCGAATTCACCAGCGGTACATTTATGCCGCTGAAAGAAGTTCTCTCCCTGGTAAATCAAAGGGACGAGCGATATTCTTACTTTTTTGAATCACCCCGCCCTGTTGGAAACAACGGATTTATCCTTATCAGGCGGGATAGGCCGCTGCTTCGCTGGAGTCCGTTTAGGCCGGCTTTTTATCCTGTTGGGATATTGCTCGGAGTGTTCCTGTGCCTGATAATTTTTTCGATTACCATGTCCCTGTTTATTGCCCGTTCTATGACAAAATCAATTATGGTTCTTGAAAACGCCACCATGCGCATTGCGGATGGAGAATTGGATTTTATTGTTGAAGCCAAGGGCAGTAACGAGATACGATCATTAACCAATTCGCTTAACAAATTGCGGGATACCCTAAAAGAAGATGAACGGCGGCGCTACCGTTTTATTATGGGCGTTACCCATGACCTTAAAACACCGCTCGCGTCGATAAAGGCGTATGCTGAAGCGATTGAAGACGGTATTGCCAAAACGACCGCTGCCGGTGTCAGCGCAACAGGGATAATAAAAGCAAAGGCAGACCGGCTTGAATCCATGCTGAGTGACTTAATAGAATTTGTGCGGATGGATACCGGCGAATGGCGCAGCAGGTTAAAAAACACAAACCTTTCCGCCTTTTTACGGCAATCCGCAAAATTGTTTGCCCTTGACAGTGAAATGCTCCACCATGAATTCCGGTATAATTCAACATTGCCTGATACTGTCTTTGTTTTGATGGACGAACGGCTGGTTCAACGGGCGCTTGAAAACATCGTAAATAACGCAATCCGCTATACCCCTGATGGTTCAGTTATCAGTCTGAATGCCGTTCTTGCCGGCGATGTTGTGCATCTTGTCATCAGCGATAATGGGCCGGGTATTGATGAGGCGGACCTTCCCCATATTTTTGAAATGTTTTTCCGGGGGAGTTCTTCGCGCCGGGAGCAGGGTATGGGCATGGGTCTCCCTGTGGTAAAGTGGGTTACTGATTGGCATGCTTGGGGAATTTCTGTGTCATCGGAAAAAGGGACCGGGGTCTGTTTCACTATCACTATTCCAACAGCATTATAACACATACGGATTTTTATGTTTCTTTTCATGAAAACGAACCCCGCGACAGGTGATCATCGCGGGGCCGCTGGTGTTTTTATGGGAATCAGTGTTTAATCAGCATCAGCATATTCATCAGGGTTGTTGAACTTAAATTCTCCCAGCGTCATTCTGTACTCGCCGTTTATCTGTCCGCTGATAAAATCACTGATAGGATCGATGTTCACCCAACGGAGCCCTTCTAATTCCTGTTTAGCGATTAAGGTAATGCCAGATGTTTCTTCATTATAATTGAAGGAACCCCTGTATCCCAGCCTCGCCGCCTCCCAGGAACTATCGGCGGAATTAAAGATAATATCCCCCTGGAAACTGTTGTGGTAAGTTCCGTTGGGAGGATTGAACCGTGCGGGTCTCCCCTCCATTGTGGCGCAGCCCATAAAGATCAGCCCAATCGCCAGAATAGCACCGGCAATTCCCTTCTTTCGAAATAGTTTTTTCATTTTACAACTCCTATACATTGAGATTTTTACCGCTAGGAAAAATACGTCATGTTTTCATCGTTACGGCGAAAACATCATCGGTGGTTTTCCCTGGCGCTTGTAGAAAAGGTACGATATGTCTGGGAGAAAAACCATAAACAATGGATAAACTTCTTATAAATATTTTATTTATATGTTGGTGTACGAAATTATTTCCTCATTTTGCGGGTTTGTCCCATTTTTCTACTATAAATAAGGGCGTACTTTGTCCCTATGGACAATGAAACCGGGGTACAAGCCTCCTTACATACTTTAATTCCCCTGGCTGATTTCAAGGCGGTTTTGGGCCTTGACGACCGGGAGGACAAAATCAGCGTGTTTTGCCTTATCACGGCTACTTTTACGATTGAGCAATACTGTCTGCGGCGTTTCTTTACAAAGAAACATTTTGAACGCATTGCGTATAACGGCGATCTAGTTTTGCCCTTGCGGGAATATCCGGTGCGGGAAGTGTTAGCCGTGTATGCCCACTGCCACGACGCGGAACCGGAACTTGTGAAGCCGGAGTTATACGCCATTTTACCGGAACCAGAGCCGGAGGGGGAAGAATGGGCGGGCCTGGATATTCCCCATACTCTACGGCTTTCTCCCGCTATTGGGCGGCTGCCGGGGCTAATGGCTTTTAAGGTTATTTACCGGGCGGGTTATGGGTGCGGGGAAGTGCCGCCTGACCTTGCCTCGGCCTGTCTGGAACTGGCGGTGTGGAACATGAGCCGTTACCGGGGGCGGCGGGTTGGAATTACCGGGAATGTGCGGGGTTCCGGCAAGGACGGGGAACATCTGGAAGCGTCCATGCCGGAAAATGTGCGGCTGCTTTTGGATCCGTACCGGAGAAGGGTTATTTAGGTTCTGGTAGGGAATGGGGAGTGGGGAATAGGGAACATGGGCGAAAGATTTTTTGTTGAACAACAAATACTGACCGCTGTCCGGGGGCTGCTCGCTGGGCGGGTGAATGAGATTTTGGGGGAAATGGAATGTGCGGTTCCGGTGATTGAATTGGGGGAATACCGGGGCGGGTCTGTGGTGGTTCCGGTTGTAAGCCTTTCTACCTGTGAAAGAAGCGAAAAAGAACGGGTTATCCGGCTGGACGCTTATGCTTTGACCATTGGCTTTTCCCTGCCTGAAACGCCGGAAAGTGAATTGTATTGCTACGCTTACGCCGCCGCTTTGGAAAGGGCGTTAGGGGAAAATCCGGCGTTGGGCGGCGCGGCAAGCCGGGCGGTTTTAAGCGGGAAAAAGTATCTTGCGCCGAAAAAGCCGCATTGCGGGGACGGGTGGGAAGTGGTTCTGACATTGCGGCTAACGGTAGAAGGTATTGCGTATGCCGGTTAATGGCTGTGATTGTTCCATTGTTATTAAAACCGCTTACCGGGAATTCGCCCTGCCCTATTCAGCGGAAACTATCAGAGAAGCATACTCGCTTTTGCAAGAGGAAGCGGCGATTGAGGGGAACGGCGTGTGCCGGACGATACGGAAAAAGAGCGGCGTTACCGGGTGCGTGGTTACGCCTTTGTCGATTGGGACTGCCCCGCTTTTGTTGTATCTGGCT
>JAITHQ010000223.1 GCA_031279925.1 Treponema sp.
AATCATTTTGATCTGCGGGGGGCCAGTTTTATTCCCGGCTGGATTCCCGATCTTTCGCTTCCTGAATCAATTTGGACTTTTCCCGGCGGGGTCAGGCTGCCGCTGCTGGGCTGGACGGCTATCCGGCTTTTGCCGTTCCTGTACGTTGGCTCGCAGCTTCTGTACGGCAAAGTAACGCAGACGCCGGATCAACAGAACAACGCCCAGATGAAAATGATGTTATACGTCATGCCGATTGTTTTCTTTTTTATTCTGTATGATGTACCTTCGGGGCTTTTGATATACTGGATTTTTTCCAATGTCCTTACTATGGTGCAGCAGGTTGCAATTAATAAATACCTTGCGCCCAGGCGGGCGGCGGCCCAGGCGGCGAATTTTGCCAGTCCAAAAATAGCGCCGAAAAAAAAGAAAAGGTAAGCGGGCCGCCTGCAAATCTGTTTGGTTTTGCAAGTTCCTTGATCAGCGGTGCATTTTGTCCGCTATCACCTAAGAGCCTGTTCAAATTGTGGATTTTTGGGCTCTAGGGTAGAATTCTGGCGTTTGCAACGCCAAAATTCTAGATTTTAAACAGGCCCTAACAAAAAAATTTAAAGGAGAGTAAGTATGATATATGAATTTGAAGGCCGCACCGAGAAAGAGGCCATTGACCAGGCGGCGGAAGATCTGGGCCTTGAAAAAGACGATTTCGATGTAGAAATTCTGGAAACCCAGCGCCAGAGCCTGTTCAAAAAAGGCCATGTACGGATACGGGTTCACACCGACAAGCCGGTTTCCCCTGCTTACAGTGGAAGCCCAGGCGGTGACGGCGGCGAAGAGCAGGACGAAATTCAGCGGGGCAATTCCCGCCAGCCGGTATACGGGGATTTGGCGGCGCAGGGTGAATTTGAGGAGCGGGTAACCGGCTTTGTGTCGGGGCTTATTGAACACATGGGCTACCCCGGCAAAGTGTCGGTGCTGTTCCGGGAGGAGCGTAAACTTGGCCTCAAAATCGACTCTGAATATTCTTCAATTTTGATTGGAAAAAAGGGAAAGAACCTTGACGCTTTGCAGCTATTGGCGAATATTTACGCCGGACGGCAGGGGCGGGAGGATATGCGGATAATTATTGACAGCGAGAATTACCGCATCCGGCGGGAAGAGTCACTGGTGCGCCTTGCCTACACGGTTGCCGACAAAGTGCGTGAAAACCGGGGCTCCATTCTGCTTGAGCCGATGAATCCCTTTGACCGCCGTCTGATTCACACTACATTAAACGATATTGCCGATATTGAAACCAAGAGCGAGGGCGAGGGTCTGTACAAGCAAGTGCGGGTATATTACAAAGGGCTGCGTTAAACTGTAATTATGTACAGTATTTGTGGTTTTAGTAGTATGCGTAATTGCCGGATTGTATTGATAGCGGCCTGTGCTGTTCTTGTCATGCAAGCGCCGCTTTTTGCCGTATCGGTGGAAGAACTTGCCGGGACGGAACGGGCGGCGGCCCTGAATGCTGGTAAAGGCCCCATTATCGAGGTGCAGCTTAAAAAGCCGTCGCCTTTACTCCTGCCCCGCCACAACGAGGTGCGGCGGCTTGTTGCCGAAACAATGGCCAGCCTGGAGCCCAATCTTTTTGTGGAAGCCCTGTCCCTGTACAAAAAACCGGCGGATGCAAACGGGGGACGCTGGAGCGCGGCGGAACAAACCAATATGTTTAACCAAATTGTTTCGTTAAGCACCCTGGCCGGCATTGAATATTATTCGGCAAGCCGCAAAACCATGCGGATTTTTTATGAATTTTCGCAGGTGATTGACAGCCCTGCCGCGAAAAACGCCATTCCCGATCCGGTTTATACAGCGCCGCCGCCTTCGCTTACGCTGTACGCCCGCCAAAAAGACCTGAGCTTTGGCGACAATATATACCGCTACGATTATACCTGCGGCGAAGACGGAATATTTTTTGTGCAGGATAACCTTACTGTTATGAATTACAAAATTTTTCCGGTGGCGGGAAAAAATAAATTCCGCACCGTAATGGCGGTGATTGACGCAGGCGATTCGCTTGTGGTTTACGCCGCGGCAATGGCAAAAGCGGCCTCCGTTCCCGGCCTTGGCGACCGGATTGGCAATTCTTTTAACAACCGTGCTGTTGCCCTGCTCAGTTGGTTTGCAGGCAGAGCGGATGCGGCGTTTCGGCAGTAAGGTAACAGAAAATTAACATGAGCCAGTTTCAAAACTGCTTTTTACCCTTAGATGAAAGGACTTTCAGGTAAAGTTTAGCCTTTTAAGGCAAAACCGGTGATTCTTTTCGGTTACATCATCAAAAACGCGATACTCAATCGTGTTTTCCCATTTCCCATACTTTCAAACGATATTCAGCACGGCGCAGTTTTACCTGGGCGTTGTCAACTTCAAATTTAAGCATGGCTGTTTCCAGGCTTTGTTTGGCCTGTTCTTTGGCGGCAAGCGCCCGTTCATGATCAATTTCTTCGGGCCATTCGGCGGCGTCTACCATTAGTACGGTTTTGTGGTCTTTTACTTCAAGAATTCCTTCGGTCATAAAGGCTTGCTTCCATTCGCCTTTTTCATTCTTGATGCGCAGTATGCCGCTTCGGGCAGGGGCGGTAAAGGGGGAATGTTTTGCGTATATGCCGATCTCACCGTCGATAAGGCTTAAAACGATTGTTTCTACCCTGCCCGAAAAAAATGGCCGGTAGGGGGTGTGTATTTCGAAATTAAACAGCGCCGCCATAGGGACTCCCGCCAAAGGCTAACATCAGGCCTTTGCCTTTTCAAGCACTTCGTCAATACTGCCCGCCATATAAAAAACCTGTTCAGGAATGGCGTCGCACTCGCCGTCAAGAATCATTTTAAAGCCCCGGACAGTTTCCTTTACCGGCACATACCTGCCGTTGATGCCGGTGAATTTTTCCGCCACAAAAAACGGCTGGCTAAAGAAGCGCTGCACTTTACGCGCCCTCGCCACGGTCAGCTTGTCTTCCGCAGAAAGTTCATCCATGCCAAGGATGGCGATAATGTCCTGCAATTCCTTGTAGCGCTGTAATATCTGCTGGGCCCGCCGTGCCGTATTGTAGTGGTCTTCGCCGACAACAGAGGCGTCAAGGATGCGGGAGCTTGAAGCAAGGGGATCAACCGAGGGATAAATGCCCAGTTCTACGATTTTGCGGGAAAGGGTGGTGGTTGCGTCAAGGTGGGCAAAAGTGGTTGCCGGGGCCGGGTCGGTTAGATCATCGGCGGGAACATAGACCGCCTGAATACTGGTAATCGAACCTTTGGAAGTACTGGCAATACGCTCCTGCAGACCGCCCATCTCGTTTGCCAAAGTGGGCTGGTAGCCTACTGCGCTGGGAATACGCCCCAGAAGGGCGGAAACTTCCGCGCCCGCCTGAATAAAACGAAAGATATTATCGATAAAAAGCAGTACGTCCTGGCCTTCCTGGTCGCGGAAATGTTCCGCCATAGTAAGGCCGGCAAGGGCTACCCGCATACGGGCGCCGGGCGGCTCGTTCATCTGGCCAAACACAAGAGCGGTTTTATCAATAACGCCGCTCTCGATCATTTCCTTCCAGAGGTCCGCCCCTTCGCGGGAACGCTCGCCAACGCCGGAAAACACCGAGTAGCCGGAATGTTCCGTGGCTATGTTGCGGATAAGTTCCATGATAACCACAGTCTTACCAACGCCCGCCCCGCCAAACAGCCCAATTTTGCCGCCTTTGGCATAAGGGGCAATTAAATCGATAACTTTTATGCCTGTTTCAAGCACTTCGGTGGCGGGGCGCTGTTCCTCGAAACTTGGCGCCGGGCGGTGGATAGAACTGTACTCGCCGGCGCTGAACGGCCCCTGATCGTCAATGGTGTCACCGGTAACGCTGAACATGCGGCCCAGCACCTCCCTGCCCACAGGAACGCTGATGGGCCGCCCGGTGTCTTCCACCACAATCCCCCGCGAAAGCCCTTCGGTTGCGGACATGGCCACACAACGCACCCTCCCGTCACCGATGTGCTGTAAAACTTCTAGCGTTACAGTCTGCGCAAGGCCGCCTTCCCCAGTCCGTGTTCTAAGGGCGTTCAGGATAGGGGGAATTTTTCCTTCTTCAAAACGGGCGTCCACCACAGGGCCGACTATCTGGGTAATGAATCCTGTATTTGCCATTCAAGAATCTCCTGTTTAAGAAAATCAACCAGCTCCGCCGAAGATCGGACGGGGCATGGCTGCTTTGGTATTTGTCTCGGCTCCACATCCTTTTTAACGCCCCAAAGGGCTTGGATAGGACCTTTCGCATACAATCAATGGGGGGCAAGCCCCCCTCGCTCCAGCCCCGCTTCGCGGGTCTTCCGCTACCCCCCATGCGGGGGTTCCACCCCCGCAACGCCCCCGCCAAATTTCCATATCCTTAAGTTGGCGGTGGTTTTAGACTTGGTTTATTGTAGCATACTTTTGACGGAAAAAGAAGTACCTTCTATGGGCTGCGGCATTTACTGTGACCGTTGAACAGATAGCCCTGTAGCTACGGCGTCAGCTTGGCGAACTGCTGGCAGCTTCACCCCCCCAACACATGGCCTTAAAATCTTTAAAGCCCTGAAAGCGAAGGCCGCACAATTTGATTGTTATGCGAAGGATCCATACCCTGCCCTTCAGGCTAAACTTGACCCACAAATTTTTTTGATGCAAGAATACATCTCAACACTGAATAAACTCCCTGCAGGGTGGGGGTGGCGGTAGGCTAAAAACGTCTGGAATTCCCCGCC
>JAITHQ010000226.1 GCA_031279925.1 Treponema sp.
CGCTTCTGTGTAAAAATTCTATCGCCGGTTTGTGTACGAATGTGTCTCCACCTCCAGAAATCCCTTCTTCTCAGCTCGTTTGGGACTGGGCTCTATGATTTTACCGGACAGCAGTGATATTCTGTATTTTTATACAGTCAATAATTTTCAACCAATTTAGCCCCAATTGCACATAACTCCCCTATCTGTCATAGCTTTAACATCAACCGTTTCTCATTGCCATGAAGCGGCGTTATTTTTCCGGGTACAGTATCTGCATCTGTTTGATGCTCGGCAGAATCTCAAAGAAAATATCCACCAGTTCGGGATCAAATTTGGTTCCCGCAAGCTGACGCATTTCAACCAGTACCTGTTCTTCACTCCACGGTTCCTTATATACCCGTTTTGAACAGAGGGCGTCAAACACATCAGCAATGGCGACAATCCTGCCTGCCAGTGGTATCTCTTCGCCTTTTCTGCCAAGCGGTTTTCCGTCTTCGCCTGTCTTTATAGGGGTCTGGGTAAGCGGATCGATCCAGCCTGGATAACCGGTCCCATCCCAGTTTTCGTGGTGGGTAAGCGCTATATCCTTGGAAATAGTATCTATCGGCGAATGGGGATCGTCAAAAAGGCCCGCGCCATAGAGTGTATGATGCTGCATAATAACATATTCTTCGGGGGTAAAGCGGGCTGGTTTCTTGAGGATCACATCGGAGATAGCCACCTTGCCAACGTCATGAAGCATGGAACCGATCTTCAGGATATCCCGAAACCGTATCTGTTCTTCCGCAGCAATCTTATGGTGATAGGCCCAGCGGTCATATATCTCTACCGCATAACCTGCCACCCGGTTTACATGGGTTCCCGTTTCCTTTGGGTCACGGAGCTCCGACATTTTGATCATCCGAAGTATCATAGCCCTGGTAACATAGGCCCGCTGCAGGGCAAAAGTAGCGTTAGTTGCAAAATGAGTAATAAGCAGTTCGTCTTCCTCGGAAAAGGGAATGGTGTTTCCCTGCCCGTCCTTGGAATTGATAACCTGAATAACCCCCATCATCCGGCCTTCGGCGGTCAGCAGGGGGATAGTGAGCGTTGAGGTTGTTTTGTATCCTGAAAGCTTATCAAATGCTGAATTAAACGAATAAGGGGCGTCAGATGGAATATTGTACATATCAGGGACATTGATAAGTCTACTGGTAAGGGCGCAGTAACCGGCAATGGATTTTTCATTTATTGACACTGCGAAGATCGAGTAGATCATTTTTTGTCCGGACGGCAGAGTCTTCTGAATAGTTTCGTTCTGCGCATATTTTATAGCGAGTTTTTCAACCATGCCTTCATATTCATAAAAACTTTCCTTTATATAAATTGATCCCGCATCGGCATGAACTACCTTTCGCGCCTCATAGAGTATTCGTTCCAAAAGAAGATCAAGGTCCTGAATTTGATTCAACTCTGAATCAAGACGAATAATCGATTTAAAATCCGTAGCTTCCACAGGCATATACCCCTAATCGCGGCGACCGGTGCACTTGATAACATGATAGCCAAACTGGGTTTGTACCACATCGCCTACTGATCCTGGAGACAATCGCTTTACCGCCGATTCAAAGGCCGGAACCATTTTCCCCGGCCCAAACCAGCCCAAGTCGCCGCCTGAACTTTTTGAAGGGCAGCCTGAAAATTCCCTGGCCAGGGACTCGAATTGCCCCCCTTGTTTGACCTTGCGGAGTATTTCCTCTGCCTGTCCTCGATCTTTTACCAAAATATGACTAGCCCGCCATTCCATAAAAACGCTCCTGCCTTATTTTATACCAAACAAGCGCCAGAAACAATAGCGTTGTCTGGAAATTTCAGTTTCCAAACAAATTTCGTTTGAAAAATACATGTTTTGCGCCCATAGGCTGAGAGTTGGATTGACTTATTCGTGAATAGGGGCTAGGCAAACCACTTTTCTATCATGTTCGGCAATGACTAATGGGCCGGTATACAATGAAGCTCAAAACGCTTCAGCTTCTTTTCAAAACACCCTTTCGTTTCCTGTGATTTATACGCCGGGTACTTGTCAAGGACACTATATAGCGCCTTTCCTTTCTGGCAGCTTGTATCTAGTTTTAAAAAGGAGCTGGCCGCGAACAACCGCAAAGTTTGCACGAAAAACGTAAAATACTCCAATATATTCTACAATTTTCTATGTTTTTCATGGAATACCCGCCATGTTCTGCACCAATAAATATGGGGGGGGGGGGGGGGGGATAACTTATATTTTACCGTTACGGTAGGCGGAGGGGCTGGTCCCGGTATAGGTCTTGAAAAGCCTGTTGAAAGTTGCAATGCTGTTGAACCCGCAGTTATAGGCAATATCTGTAACCGGCATATCCGATTCCACAAGGTATTGCTCAGCCCGGTGGAGCCTCATGTGTGAAAGGTATTCACTAAAAGTCTGTCCGGTTTGTTCTTTCATAAGCCGGGAAAAATAAAATTTGTTAAGGCGGGCCTCTTTCGCCGCCATCTCTACACTCAGATTCGGATTATCAAAATTCTCGGCAATATAAGAGAAAATCAGGTCAAGCCGGTCATGGTTGATTTTTGGCTTTACCCGTAAGGGAACGGCTGCCTGCGTGGGGATTTCCCGTAGAAGGGCTACGGTCATCTCGTAGAGTTGACCAACCACCGAAAGTCTGAACCCCGGCGCATTGCTTTGATATTCAGTGAATATTCCGGCCAGGAATTTTTCGATATTGGAATGGAGCGGGCCGTCACTGTTCCGGGTAAACAGGGTCTGCCGGCCAAAAACCAGCGTGTGTTCCCTGCTCCGAAGATCGGGTAAAATCCCGGCAAAAATATCAAGGCCGAACTGAAAAATTCGCGCCCCGGTCCCAGGAGCGGGGTTGGCATAACCGTGGATAAGCCCCGTATCCACTATGACAATATCCCCCTGCCTCCCCTCGCTGCTTTCTCCAGAAATAATCACATCAAGCCGCCCTGAAAGTATTTGAAGAATTTCTACCTGGGCATGCCAGTGAAAGGGAAACCAAAAATTGGATTTGACCCGTTCCCATGCCAGAAAAGGAAACGAGGGATCAAGTTTTTCTTTCTCGTAGAAAGGCAGTTCCATATTACCAGTATAACACAAGGGCGGCGTCTTTTCCCTTTTATATAGCAGCCCTGGCTCTGTGCCAAACGGCCATTGCATTAGCGGCGTTTCTGTGGAATAATGATACATGGCCTTAAACTGCGGTATTGTAGGGCTGCCCAATGTGGGAAAGTCTACCATTTTTTCAGCGCTCAGTTCCGCTCCCGCCGAGGCTGCGAACTATCCTTTCTGCACTATTAACCCCAATGTGGGGATTGTCGATGTGCCGGACCAGCGCCTTGTAATGCTTGTTGAGTTGTTCAAGCCCGCACGAACGGTTCCCGCAACGGTGGAGTTTCTTGATATTGCGGGACTGGTCAGGGGCGCGTCAAAGGGAGAGGGGCGGGGAAACCAGTTTCTTTCGCATATCCGGGAAGTCGGCGTTATTGCACATGTTGTCCGCTGTTTTGACGACCCCAACATTATTCATGTAAATAATAAAGTCGATCCTGAATCGGACATGGAAATTATCAACATCGAACTGGCCCTTGCGGACCTTGATACCCTTGCCAGGCGGCGGGAACGGGCCGAGCGGGCCTTAAAGGCGCAGTCCGAAAAAAAGGCGGCTGGAATGGTTCTTTCCGTTCTGGACAAAATCGGTCCCGCGCTGGAAAATGGCCGGCCTGTCCGTTCCCTTGCCTTAACTGAAGATGAAAAAGCCGCCATTTACGATTGCCATTTTATTACCGCCAAGCCGCAGCTGTACGTGTGTAATGTTGACGAAGATGAGATTCGTTCCATTTCGGCTAACGGCGCGGGCAACGCCCACGTGGAGGCGGTGCAAAAACAGGCCGCCGCCGAAAATTCCCCGGCTGTTTGCATTTGCGGCAAATTCGAGGCTGAGCTTGCGGACATCAAAAACAGCGATGAAAAACTTGCCTTCCTTAAAGAACTTGGACTGCGCGAGTCCGGTTTTTCCTCGCTTATCCATTCAGCCTACAAACTCCTGGGGCTGCGCACCTTTTTTACCGCCGGGGCGGACGAGTGCCGGGCATGGACAATCCGCGCTGGGGATTTGGCGCCCAAAGCCGCTGGAGTTATTCATACGGACTTTGAAAAAGGCTTTATCAAGGCCGAAGTCTATTCCTGCGATGATATTGCACATTACGGTACGGAGGCAAAAATAAAAGAAGCGGGCAAGTACCGCATTGAAGGCAAAGAGTACATTGTGCAAGACGGTGATGTAATATTTTTTAAGTTTAATGTATGAGCCGGTTTCAAAACCAGGCGGGTTTGAAACCGGTTTGACAGGGGGAGATTATGATCGGATCAACGGATCTTCAAAAATATTCTCTGTTTGGCGGCCTCGTGGAGGAACAGATTGAAAAGATCATCCCTCTTATGGAACAGGAAAACTATGAGCCGGGTACGGATATTATTGCCGAGGGAAACCCCAACAACAAAATACGGTTTATTACCGAAGGTAAGGTAGCGGTTTTGAAAGGTGAAATGCTTCTTGTTGAATTGACCGAAGGAAGCACCTTTGGCGAAATGGAAGTACTGGATGTTATGCCTTCCGTGGCTACCATTAGATCGCTGACAAAAGTAACAGCCATGTCTATTTCCAATAAATCCCTGCGGGAAATTTACAAACGGGACATTAAATCTTTTTCGCTGATGTTGATGAACCTTGCCCGTGACCTATCCCGCCGGCTGCGCCGTGCAGATGAAGTAATGGTCCATATACACTAAACGGTAATGGATTGTGAATTTCTGCTTTGCTTAAAAGTAAACGCACTAAACCCCAGGGCAGCCGCATTAAAAACTGAGCAAGATTTTAAGCAGGAAGTCCGGGCCGTAGGAAGCATAGAGCTGTTTGCGGTTCAGAGAGCGCTTTTGGGTACGGTATTTCTCCGTCGGCTCCAAACGGATTAGGTTCAACGTGATTTTTCGCAATACCGCCAGGTTCGCCGCCGAATGGTCCTTCCGGTTCCGGGCGTACTCCTCCCGAAACGCCGCGTCTAAGAGCCCGAAAATCGGGATTTTTGCGGTCTATTGACCGCAAAAAACCACAATTTGAACAGGCTCTAAGGTCCGGCGCAGCTTGTTCTCAATACCCCAGTGGGTTCTTACCAGGCGGGCAAATTGGGCGTTGCCGGCCAGACCGGTCAGAAACTATCGCTGCCCGGTGGTAGTCTTTCCCTGCACCGCCCGGCTGGAATGGATACAACCGAACCCTTCCAAGCTCTTCCATTGTTCCTTCCCGGCAAACCAGGAAATATCCGCACTCAGCCACGCTTCCCGTTTTTCAACCTGTCCGTGGTCTTTGGTTTCTTCGCTATACTCCGGTTCGCCAAGACCGCTTTCCTCGAATAATACCGCCACTTCACGGCAGGTTTCCGGGTGGTT
>JAITHQ010000227.1 GCA_031279925.1 Treponema sp.
GTTCAAATTGTGGATTTTTGAGGTCAATAGACCGCAAAAATCCCGATTTTCGGGCTCTTTTGGAGCCTGCAAGGTAGAATTTTGGCATTTGCAACGCCAAAATTCCAGATTTTGAACAGGCTCTAAAAACTAAAGTGTTTAGAGCGATCCATCATCGTAAAAGTGAAATTATTGCTTCTGCAATTACCGCATACCCTTCGGCATTTGGATGCAATCCGTCAAAAGTATAATCAGGGCTGAATTGTCCTTGCTGGTCCATAAATTTTGGAGGCATATCAACAAAATGAATATTTTCTTTTTTCGCCAAGGTCTTTAACAGAATATTCAGAGCCTTAATTGCCGGATTGGTCCTGATACCTACCATAAGACGTGATGGAATATCAGGCATATATTCATTAACAGGAAAAATCGCCATAAGGATGATATTTATTTCCTGAACGGATTCTTTGACCTTATTTATCACTCGTGCGATAGTATCCCTGATTGTTTCGGCACTAATGCCCTGGGCTACATCATTGGTACCTATGATAAGAATTAGATTTTTGGGGGATATTGAGAGGATATTTTCATCCAGCCGTGCAAGGAAATGCCCGCTCAATTCACCGCTTATGCCACGGTTATACAATGGCGTTCCGCAGCTGTCCTGCTGTTCCGTCAACAATTCGCTTACGGGAAACATTTCGGCTATGGAATCTCCGGCAAAGATGGTTCCAGCATGTTTCGCTTTTTTATTCAGGAAGTTATAATTTTTTACTTTGCAGGCAAAAGTCCAAATGGTATTGTCTTCTATTGTTTTCGATATCTGTTCTGTTTTCTGCCTAACCAGTTCTCTGCTTTTTTCATCTGGAATATCCGCAAAAAATTGCATCAATTGATTTGCCATTTTACGCTCCTTTATTATTTGGTAGCAGGTATAATACGGTTGTTTTGCTGCAAAAAACATCAATATATTTTGGTTTTTGTAAAATTTTTTGGTAATGTGTATTTTTATTCCGAACTGTGGCAACATGAGATGAATATCGATGGGAAACCGGTATTCCCCAGCTTTTCCGGTAATCGTGCTATATCCATCGTTCCCTCCCCCGGATACCGCTCGTATCTTAACCGCTTTTCCTCAAAACCAAATGCAACAGCCCCGGCATATATACCCTGCGCCCCCTTGCACAAAAGCGCTGTTTGCTTGTATTCTTTCCTATAAAAACAATGAAAACCTATACCGGCATACCGGCTTCCCCGGGGCTTGCGATTGGCAGAGCCTTTGTGTATCCGGATGATGAAATTCCCGAAATTCCCCGTTACAGCATCAGGCAGACCGAAGTACCCGCCGAATGGGAGCGGCTGCAAAAGGCCATTTCCGAGGCGGCGGGTGAAGTAAAGGCCCTCCATGAGCGGGCGGAACGGGAAATGAGCCGGGACCAGGCGGATATTTTTCAGGCCCACCTTTTGATGCTGGAAGATGTTGATTTTCAGGATCAGCTGCGGGACCGGCTTACCAAGAGTCTGCAAAATATCGAATGGGTTGTCTGGGACACGGTCCGCGAAATCAGCCAAAAGCTGCTCGATTCGCCTGAACCCTTGTTCCGGGAGCGGGCGGTCGATATTTCTGACGTTTCACGGAGGGTTATTAGCAGGCTGCTTTGTTTTTCCCGTACGCGCTTTTCCCTTGCCGGCCTGGACGAAGATATTATTCTTGTTGCCCACGATCTTTTACCATCCGACGCGCTGGTTATGAACAAATCACGGGTAAAAGGCCTGGCAATGGATACAGGCAGCCGTACCTGTCATACGGCGATTCTTGCCAGGGCATTCAATATTCCGGCGGTGCTGGGCCTTTCAGCTATTTCCAGAGAAATTAACGATGGCGAAATGCTGGTATTGAATGGCGCGTCTGGAACCGTTACCGTCGACCCCGACCGGCGGACTCTGGCGCGGCAGGAAGAGGAAGAACGGGAACACCGGGAGCAGCGGGTCCGGCTTATCGCCCTTCGGGACCTTCCCGCCGAAACCATCGACGGCCGCCGGGTGGCGCTTAAGGCAAATATTGAATTTCCAGAAGAGGCCGAGCGGGTACTCAACTACGGCGCGGAGGGAATTGGCCTCTACCGTTCCGAGTTTCTCTATATCGCGCCGGGCAGGTCTGCCGAAGAGGAAACCCAGTACCGCGCTTACAGCCATGTCCTAAAAACTATGGAGAAACTGCCGGTAACAATTCGAACCGTTGATGTGGGCGGCGACAAGGTGCTGCCGGAACTGCAAACCGTCAACGAAAAAAACCCGCTGCTGGGCTGGCGGGCGATCCGTTTTTCCCTGGCGCATCCTGAACTCTTTAAGGTACAGCTTCGCGCCATTCTGCGGGCCAGCGTTGCCGGCAATGCGCGGATTATGTTCCCCATGATTTCCGGCGTTGAAGAACTGGACCAGGCCCTTGCCCTCTTGAACGAGGCCCGCGCCGAATGTGCCAAAAAGGGGCAGTCCTTTGCAGCAGACATCGATACCGGCGTTATGATCGAGATTCCCTCGGCGGCAATGACCGCCGACATTCTTGCCGAAAAGGCGGACTTCTTTTCGCTGGGTACTAACGATCTTATCCAATACACCCTGGCGGTTGACCGGGGAAACGAAAAGGTAAATTATCTGGGAGACCCCTGCCACCCGGCGGTTGTCCGCCTTCTTAAGCGCGTTATTGACGCCGCCCACGAAAAGGGAATAAAGGCCGCCATGTGCGGAGAGCTTGCCGGGGACGCAAGGGCCACCGCGATACTTCTTGGCCTTGGCCTTGACGAATTCAGCATGACCGCTTCCGCCATTCCCCAGGTTAAACAGATTATCCGAAGCGTCAGCATGGAATCCTGCGTAACGCTGGCGGAAGCGTGCCTGGCGGGCCGCTCGGTACAAGAGATACGCGGATTGCTGGATGCATGGATAGCAGAGAATATTCCCCTAAAACAGCATGGAATTTAATCACTCACTAAAATACCGTAATCTGCCAACGGTAGTGCTGGCAGGGCGTCCGAATGTAGGCAAGTCTACGCTCTTTAACCGCCTGCTCCGCAGCCGCCGCGCCATTACCGATCCCACGCCAGGGGTTACCCGCGATCCGGTAGAGGCCGAGGGCCTTATCGCAGGCAGGCCCCTGCGGCTTATCGACACCGGCGGTTTTAAGCTGGCGCGGGAAGGCGGCGAACAGGACGCGCTTGACAGCCTTGTGGTGGCAAAAACCCTGGAAACAATCAAGAAGGCAAACCTGATCATCCTGCTATTGGAAGCCGGTGAAATAACGGCTGAAGACGAGGAATTTATCGGGCTTCTGCGGCCCTGCCGGAACCGGCTTATCGTTGCGGTAAACAAAACAGAAGGCGGCAGGCGGCAGGCCGATTCATGGAACGTTCTTTCCTACGGCTTTGAAAAGGTTTGTATGATTTCCGCCGAGCATGGCGACAACATCGGCGAGCTTGAGCAGGAAATTATAAGCCGCCTTGATTTTTCCGGCCTTAAAGAAGCGGTTGAAGAACGGCGTCCCATCCGCATCGCCCTGCTGGGTAAACCCAATACAGGAAAATCAACGCTTTCCAACCGGCTTACCTTATCCAACGCTTCCATTGTAAGTGAGATACCCGGTACTACCCGTGATGTGGTTGCGGGAACCTTCACCTGGAAATCAAAAGACTTTATGATTCTTGATACCGCCGGAATCCGCCGCAAAGCCAAAGTCAGCGAAAATATCGAGTATTATTCGGTGAATCGCGCCATTAAATCGATCAACGACGCAGACATTGTTTTTTTGATAATAGACGCGCAGGAGGGGCTTTCCGATCAGGATAAAAAAATCGCCGCTCTTGCCCACGACAAGGGCCGGGGCATTATCTTGGTTTTGAACAAGTGGGACGCCATGCCCCAGATAAAAAACACCTTCGAGGCGGTTTCCAGCCGCATCCGCTTTTTGTTTGGCAAAATGGAATACGCCCCCATTGTGCCGGTAAGCGCCAGGGACGGAACCGGTATTGATAAGCTGCTTGCCACAGCCCTGCGGCTTTACGGCCAACTGGAGACCCAGATTGAAACCGCCAGGCTCAATCTGGCCCTTGAACGCTGGCTGGAAGAAAATCCGCCGCCCCAGGGCCCCCGCACCCGCTTTAAAGTAAAATACGCCGTACAGCGTTCCTTCAATCCGGTGCGCTTTATCTTTTTTGTCTCCCGGCCTCAGGCGGTAAACGAGGCATATATTTCCTATTTACGGAACAAAATCCGCAAGGACCTGGGCTTTTCGCTTGTTCCCGTTGCCGTAGAAATACGCCCGTCGGGCGGCAGGGACAAGAAAAAAACAGGAGATTAGGCCCCGGACCTATTGCACTATTTTTCAAAACATGGTAGTTTTTTCATCAAGGCGCAATATTCCCGCCAGGGGCGGGATATTAAGCCGCAGTATGGATACATTCCATTTTGGGGGAAGATACGAAAAAGCTCCGGCAGCCAGCCAAAAATTCCGCTTTTTGTACAGCCTTAAATAAAGCATATAGTTACCCCCCCCCCCCCCCCCCCATTATTTAATCAGTAAATTTTGTCTTAACTATCCGGGCATACGCACCGGCCTTCCAATTAATACCACGCATATAGGCATATTGTTCCCCAACAGGGGGCTTTTCACCGTTTTCTTAAAACAATTCCATTTAAGGAGCAAACAATGAAACGGATTGTATTACTCATGGCTTGCGGGTTGTTGCTGGCAGCAACAAACATCGGCGCTTTTGACCTTTGGAACGGACTGGACACCGAAATGGGCAGAGACGAGATTATTGAGAAAGTAAAACAGATATTTGACGCCAATAATCCCGGTTCTACAGTTTCAGAACAGACAAGCTCCGGTTACGCAAAGCTGCGAATGGATGCAGTAGAGGCTTTCGATCTTGTTTCCTTGTCCTCCAGAGACACTGAGCGTATCAGATTCAATTCAAACCTGGACCAGTATGAATATTGCAGGCTGGTTTTTGTACAGGGCAGGCTATTAATGGTAGAAATCAGAATGAATGTTCAGGAGATCGCTTCGGCAGATACGTTTAGCAGGCAATTTGGAAAACAAGAGGCGCTAAAAAGGGATGGATTCAAATTTGACACCTATTTTTACAAGTGGGTAAAGGGGCCCAAAGCCATATATATGGAGTACACTCCCCCTGGACTCCACGAAAAATCCCATTTGTTTTTTCTGGATTTGCCAAGGGCAAAGAAAATTACCGAAGAGCTGGAAACCAATTCACGGCAAACGGCTACGGTTATTCCATTTTAGAGCCTGTTCAAAATTCTACCTTGCAGGCTCAAAGAGAGCCCGAAAATCGGGATTTTTACGGTCTATTGACCGCAAAAATCCACAATTTGAACAGGCTCTTAGAAACGGACGGCTGTCCGCGCCTATGTAAACTAATTCCTGAACGAATGAATCGGCGCGGGGATTCTGCCGCCCCTGGCGATAAAGGCGTCGCTCTTTGCGGGGTTTACCGCCATGACCGGAGCGCCGCCCAAAAGGCCGCCGAATTCCG
>JAITHQ010000230.1 GCA_031279925.1 Treponema sp.
GCCTCCGGCTTCCTTCAGATTCCGCCTCGCAACGGACACCCTTGCCTTTAGCTAATGCTTCTTACTACCAAGCGCATAGCGGACTTTCACCGCCAAGTTACCGCCCATGCTGGGCGCACTAAAACACCTCGCCCTGAAAGGCGAGGTATGTTGGTTCTCCCGATGTGGTTGCACTCAGGGATTTAATACCCTTTTTAACCGCCCTAAAGCTGGCATGCGGAAGCGGCAGAGAGTATTAAACGCCTTCGGCACGGATAAAGGGAAGATAATGGTCGTCCATATATCCCGCTATTTTACCCTGGTGTAAGTCAAAGTATGCCCTTCCTGTTCTATGCGCAGTGTATTACCCTTTATCGAAAATGGAACCGGTTCCTCCAATCCCAAAATAAGCCTGCCGCCACTGGTTACAAAGAAATGCACAAAAATTTCATTGTTAACATTCAAATTGTTGTCTTTTTGAAATGTAAAATAAACGTCCTTCCCGCCGGAAACGGTTTTCCATGTCCCCAGTATTTTATCCTGAGGTTTTGTACAGCCGATAAAAAACATTGTCAGCAGCAATAAAAACAAGCGCCAATATTTCAGTCTCATTTTTCTGCCCTCAAACTATTGATTGTTATGCGAAAGGTCCATACCCTGCCCTTCAGGACGTTTATAAAGGGTATGGACCCTAAGACATATACCTTACTAAAAAAGAATTAACGCAGGTGATACCAATAGTAAAGCTGCGTAGCGGTAATGGTGTTTCCAAAGTATGATGGCGCCCACTGCCACATGGCAATATGCGGGAATATTTCCGCAAGTAGTTCCTGATCGCCTGAGTTTTTTACCGATCCGTCTGCTATGGATTGGCAGGTTTCAAAGCCTCTTGGAAAAACATCTTTCAGGTGTCTGATGTTCAGCATAAAGGAAAATTTTCCATAGGGCGCATCGTTATCCCCGGAAACATCATCCTGCCGGCCACGCCGTTCTATCGGTTTGGCAACCAGGGTTCTGACGCCGGTATAAACAGTGGCATAACTTGCGGCCTTGTCCTCATACCACTCAATCTGCCAGAGTTGGGGCGCTTCGCCACCCATTTCGGTCATAAAAATATTCTGTAGCGAGAAAACACCGGGGGTAAAGAACTGCGCCATATTCATACCATAGACTTTGACATCGGCGGTATCGGGTGTTGTTGAGTCAGGCCATTCCCAGCCCGGCGCGGGCCATTCCCAGTTTGCGCCAACCAGCGCATCGGGGATTTTGTTGGGAAAATAAAAGACGCCATTGTTTTCGATTGCCGTTTTTGCGCCGGCAATGCCATTCTTTGCCCAGTTGCGCCTGGCTGCCGCTGTAGAGGTCCATTGAGTAGAATCGCTGCCGTTATTGGCTCCGTACCAATGCAGCATTGAAGCGTCCAGTTTGCCGAAGGCTTTGATAAAATTCGATTTTGCCCTGGACATTGCGGAAGCATTTCTTACCCTTAAAAAATTATTCCTAAAGGGAAGCATTTTAATAACCGTTGGATAATCCTGCCACAAATTTTTCCTGGCCCCGCTCATCGGATCAGCAAGGAGGAACATTTTCTGCAGTACATCGTCAAGGCCGTCAGCCGGCATGATCTCCGTGATAAGCCAATTCCGCATGTCCATTGTCCAATCGTACACCGACAGGTATTCAACCGCAGCCTTAATTGCTTCCAGTGTCCCAAAGATGAAATCAAGTTCAGCCTTTCCAACATAGACCGTTCCAGTTCCGTAGTAATCGTCCAGATTAAACCGCGCTTTCAGTCCGGGGTGTAATGTTACTTTTGCGCTCGTTGGAAAAGTAGCGGCGCGTTGGGCGGCAGCTTCAAAATCCTTGCCAAAAACATCCCGCTGCAGGTTTTCCAGCAAAAGATTAAAACCCTTGGTATAGGCGGCTATAAGACCCCAGAAAAGGTGATTCTTAAAGGTTTGAATATGATTGGGTTCATGGGATATGGCAAAATCGCTGTAGGGCGTTACAAAACTCCAATGCCCAGGCTGGAGTTTCGGAAGAGTCATGTCTTTTCCCGCATAACTATTGGATTGTCCAATAGTGTAGGCGCCGGTGTAGTTTGTCCACCATTTTTCTCCATCCGGATATCCATCACAGATCCAGTCGTCCAGGGTACCAGGAGTCGGCATGTGAAAAGTACCCAAAATGGCCCGAACCTTCGGGTCAACTAAAAGACCGGCAAGTTTTGCTATGGAAGAATAGAATATGGCTTCCGGATCCTGGGGATTCTTTTTCCATGCCTCCTCATAAAACACAGCAGCCGTGTCGTACTGTTTGACATTGAGATAATCCCTGGCGCTTGTCTTTAACTCGCTAAAATCTTTGACTGCAAATTCTGCTCGAATCTCAACATGTTCCGCAGGCATGGTGAAGGTATAGGGCGGCGAGTCGGAGAGAACCGTTTGATTTACCAATAGCGTTCCCGCTTTTAGGCTAAATCCTGGTTCCGGTACCAGTGTCAGGGTAACCAGAGTTCCGGGCGCCGCCGAAAGGGGATTGGAAACAATGACACCGTTTCTTAATCCCGAATCAATATGAATCGAATATTGATCCAAGGGTACCGGTTCAAATGCCGCAGTGATGCGCGTGTTGCTGCCAATCTGGGTTTGATACCTGGTTCCTTTAATATAGAATGTTTTACCCATCAGGTCCTGAGCATCTTCATTGAACGATCTAAGGCCGTTTGCCTTCAAGGTATAACCAGGGTCCGGATTAATATATACCGTAATCCAGTCTCCCGCTATAACATACTGTTCGCTCAATGTTAGTGAACCGTTTAAGGGAGTTGGATAAATCCGAACCGTATAGACCGATTTGGCGTCCAATTCCGTCATCGAAATATTTGGGCAGGACACAAAGACGGCCAATAGCGTCAGTATCCCTCCGCAGCATATAAGTTTTCTACGCATAGGTCCACCCTTCAAAAACTATAGGTAAACGATATGGGAACGGAAATTACCGGGTCGCCCGTGTACTTGGGCGAATATTTGTAGGTCGCGGAATTGGCGTTGTAACTGTACCGCTCGCTTCCCGGCAGCATCATCGAAACGCCTGCCCGCATCCTGCCGCCGGCAAATCCTATCTCGCCCCAAACCGCAAATCCAAAATCGGTGTATTCGCTGACATCGGTTATGGCCTTGTTGGGATTGACGCCGGCTTGAGTCAACTTATCCTTTCCGTGAGTTTCCATACCGATGTCCAGACCGGCTTTCCATTCCCCAATTATATAGGAAGGCATCAGCCAGAAATTGAACCCGTATCCCGTCTCCACGGTTTTATCTGTGCTCTCTTTTTTCCCGCCAAAAGAAAAATCTCCCCTCACCATAATGGTTAAGCCGGAAAGAAAACCCGGCGTCCAGGAACCAGCGGCGGCAATGACAAGGGGGTCCTGAACTTCAAACTCATTCTTGTTCTGATTCATAATAGGCTCGTAAGCGTGGCCGTCCGTACCAACCACACGGGGATACACCTCAAAGTCCGCCGATTCCGTGGTATATTTAAGGGGGATAGTCGCCCCCATGTCTATTTTTATGCCTTCAAAGCGGTCAAGCAGAAAGGCGGCCTGGAGTATGTCGCTGTCGCGGTTGGTATTCATTCCAATGACCAGTTTCTTTTCTACATTTACTATGCCCGCCGAACTGCCTATCTCGCCCCACCGGTACGCAGCCCGGTTGTTGCCGATAAACTGCATTCTGGCAAGGCCGGCTCCGGGAATTTTCCAGCCGAGGGCAAACTGAATTGCCTTATATACGTCAAGGGCGCTCATAACCCGTTCACCGTCATATTCGGAATAGCTTTCATCATATTTGGTGGAAAGAGTGTTGTTGTCCTCGTTGATAAACAGATTGAAAATGGCGCGCATATTGCTCCCCGGTGTTCCAGGGGCATTTGAGCCGAAAGCTCCCTGTAAGGTAATCCCCTGTAACAGCGGCAGGTTATCAAAAGCAACGAAGGGGTCGATTTTAAAATGCGCGCCGGCGAATGCGTCAAAGCGCTGGAATATGTTATCTTCCCCCTTGCCGCCATTGGGCAGTATCCATGCATTGAACTCAGAAGCGCCCAGTTTTCCCCGAAGCTCTTCTTCCTTGAAAAAACCCGCTGTTAATGTAAAAGGCTTGAATGGTTGCACCCAGACTTTGGCGTTGTCACCTATCCCCGCAGTTAAAGAACCGCTGGAATAGTTGTAACCCGAAGCAAAATCTATACGAAAACCGATCTTTTCGGAAGGGGCTTTTCCATTCACGGTAAAACCTATACTGGGGTCGTCCGATGAAGTATAGGTAATGGCCGAAACCGCCGAGTGGTTTCCTGAAAAGGCGATGGGGGTCACTACCCCGCGGCCCCAGGCGGAGAAAGTTACTTGCGCGTATAAAGCCGGCGCAAGCGCAATCAGAGTTAAAAAAAGTATATATCGAATCTGTTTCATGTTATGCTCCATTATCTAAAAAATAAGAGTGAGGCCGGTAACGGGAAGCCGCTTTGTTCCGGTCCCGTTACCGGTTTCTCACTTTCTGATACAAGCCAAAAACGCCATTAATTTAGCGGTTCTGGAATATCGATTAAGCCTCTCCAGTCCATGGGTTTGAACCGGGGAACATCAGGGGCAGCTTGCGGGGTATGCCAGCCGTTATATGTAACTGATACTGTTAGGGGAATGCCATTCGCACCGGTACCACTTACCGGTGGATTGGGAACTGTTACAATATCATCTGCATTGGAAGATTGCAGATTACCATAAGTCCAGGGCTTGGGCCTATGTACTTCGTCCGCTTCATAGGCGGCAATAAGCGTGTCGGGAAGCCTGCTGCGTACCCGGTCCGCAATCGAAGGATGGCCGGGCCGTCCCCATGTCATGCGGTAATAGTCAAAGCGGCCAAGCGGATCATCAACATGGTACAAGGGATCGCGGAATTTAAAGACTTTGTAATCACTGGGAGGAGTGGTCCCGCTGGATGGCAGAGGGTCGCCGCCAGCTATACCTGCTTTCGCATCGTAGTCTTTGAATATCAAAGACGCATGGAGATTCCGGTCAGGCGCTTCGTTTCCGGTGTTCGTGCCATGAAGCCCCCAGGGGAAAACAGCCCCGTTTCGCCAGATGTATTTGTACTCGTTACCTTCCACTTCGCCAAGAAATTTATATATTTCATCCTGAATAAGCCAATTGGCAAATTGGGAGTCGGGATTGTTCCGTACAACTGCCAGACCATCCTGAAAAAGCAGGCCGCGGGGGGCGATAAGAGCGGTAGTATAATGCATGTCCAAGGGAATGGTACAGAGAATACCATAGGGCGGCCTGAATTCGTTCCCCGTTACGTGGTCAATATCAAGTCCGTAGTGCAGGTCCTGAAATTCCCGGAAGCGGACGCTAAACCAGCCGGGGGTTTCGTTCCGGCCTTCGGAAAGGCTCTGAATACCGCCCCAATAGCCTTGGTTAGGCGGCCAGTATGAGCTTGGGCACTGCCAGCCGACATAGGGTGTAGTATCCTCGGCAGTATCCAGGTACACAGTCCGTTCGTAACTTTCAAAATACGGAGACCAGCCGCGTACCATCCGGTACCGCCAATTATCATCGACGCCGGAGTCCGAAGCCTTTACCGCTGGAGATCCTAGTCCCAATGTTGTGTCGCCAATCTTCATTTTTTTAACATACCAAGGCTTACCCTCAAGCCGGGAATAATCCATGACGCCCGGCGCATTCAGCGGCAGCGGGTCTGCGGGAATACCGTTCTCGCGGTAACCTGCTGGTGAAATAAAGCGTTCAAGAGCAGCGCCGCCTGAACCGGAACCGCCAACGGCAACATGGCCCACTCGTGAACCGCCCCTGCCCTCCGCAAAGGCGGCAATACATTGAACCGCTTTCCCTCCGCGGGAATAACCGGTGATACCTACCTTATTCGGGTCATACCAGCCCCGGAAGGCTTTTTCGGTTTCAGCGTCAATGGTACCGTCATTGTTCATATCTATCCCTTCCATGCCGGTCAGAATGACGCTCATGCCCCAAGCGTAAGACATATTGGCCGAAGGCGCATCCGGCGTGGTATGGTCAATACCGAAGAGAGTAGGTACGGCGCCTGAACCATCGGATTCAGCAGCAAAAGTTGCGCCGAGCCAGTTTGCCCTTCCGCCGGTCCAGTTGCCATCGCCGGTACTAAAGTACAATCCCAGGTGTCCCCGGTCAGCTTCGGTTTGGCTATCGGGAAGGATCGTATTGATATCAAACTCAAAATTCCGGCCCTGATGTGTTACCTTGAAGTGAGTATTGGCCGTATCATTGTTTGTTAATTCAATATGAACGCCTTCCGATTCCTTTAATGGCGGCATAATACCCCATTGATAGTACTGCAGTATGCGGGAAATCTCCGCCCGGCGGGCTTCCCAGTCTGCCTTGGTCACAACCTTGTTTCCATTGGCAAAGTGAAACAGGTCGGGAAAGGCATGTTGATGCCCAAGGGAATTCCATACCGCCACAGTAGGCATTGTTGCAAAACTGGAAGCGTCAAATTTGTAACCAGTGTAGCTGGGATCAGGAACCCCGCCGGTACTGGTAAGTTTGCCGCCTCCCGGCAACCCGCCCGCAGGGGTGTAAACACCTGTTGGTTCCGCCGCCGGATTTTCGCAGGTGGCAAAAATAACGAACGCCGCTGCAAGGGCGCAAGTCAAACACAAAAATTTCAAATACAAAAATTTCTTCATCATAACCAAAATCCTCCAAAAAATGTTTTGTAAACCGGCTTCCCAGAATCCACAAAGAAATCCGGTGCGCCGGTTTTTTCAAATCTAAAGACCCGCAACTTTCCGGGGTTTACTGTTTAGTAGCTCACCGAACATTTAACTGCGTAAACGGCAACGACCGACCGGTCTTCCGATGTCGCTACAGCAAAGATGTATGCGTCATTTACTCCGGACCGTGCGACTACATATTGGTTTACAACCCCACCAGCGAAGAGGCCGGTTCCGGTTGTATTCGGTACTCTGGTTCCAAAGGGAAGCGGACCGAAATATTCCATTATGCCACCCCAGTCATACTCTATGTGGATAGAGTTATTCGCGGCTGTCGCTGAAACCACCATGCTGCTACCATCGCCAGCCTCAGTGGAAGTGATGGTAACTGTGCCAAGAGTTCCGTTGGCAAACTGATTTGGTATAAAGCCGGTGGAAAGAAATACGCCTGGTGTACCAAGAGTAGCGGTTACCATACCAACTTTAATTTCAGTAACTGTGGCGTCGCTATTACCATAGAGGACACGGACCTTGTAATAATAGTCGAGTCCATCTGCTTCATTCTTTGCCCAAACAATTACGAAATATCCGGTGGTAAGCCGGTTAGCGAAGGAATAGCTGTTGTCAGCGCTTATAGTGGACCATTCCAAGGATTCCGTCACCGGGGCAGTGGCGACTCCTCCACCTGCCAAGTCTACGGCAGCGATAGCCGTTCTCGTGGCGCCGCCGCCCATAATACCTATTGCCAAACTATCCCAGAAGCTGTCTGCGTTACTATCAACCGGCGACGATGAAGGTCTGTACACCACAAAATTTGTACCCGCAGGATCGGTGTTTTTGGCTTGAGCAATATTTATAGCCTCTCCACCCACTTCCAAACTGGTAATATCACTGTTACTTCCAATTGATACACGGAATGCATACCAGCCCTTGTCGCCTAATTCGTTCTGAACTTCAACCGCGATGTATTCACCTGTCTTAACTCCGTTCAGAACTTCATTGGACTGATAGGTCAAGGTGATGTCCCCCGCTCCCGGAGGAGGAGATACATTTTCCTGCGCGTTGTAGAAGTCCGTGTGCCCATAGCGGAATTTTGCTTTCGACGGTTTTGTTCCAATAGCGACAGTAACATCAGTGGTATTGGAGCTCTGCAAGATATTTTGGTAGCTCTTAAACTGGGCAAGCAACGCGCCATTACCGTGGTTTTCACCACCGCCGAAACCGTTGGTTCCCATAGTCCCCACATCAAAGGAAACCGGACTTCCTGTGTCTGCAGTGATGGTGACATCGCTAATTACCAGGTTAACTTCCTTTTCTACCAGTTTTAATTTGTAGAAAATAGTCTCACCATTTTGTGCATCAGCGCTGACCGATTTAATATAGAGGTAATTACCGTTAGTTGCGATAGCGGAAGAGGGAGAGGGAGCGGTAAAGGTAAGACTTGCAGCGTTGGCGTCCGCAGCCCCTGTTGCTATGGTAACGGTGGAAGCGGAATCTTCAGGCGTAACTTCAACAGCCAGGGATGTTCCCCTTTCGTTGCTGCCAAACCAAATTTCACCTTCCGAGGCCTGAGCTAAATCGTTACTGTGGGTACCCATTCCTTTTCCGTACTGCTGGAATGGCTGCCCGTTGGGGAGCACGCCACCAACAGCGGATCTGCCGCCAAGAGTAACATCAATAACCGTTGGGGTACTTGTTCTTACTTGAATCGCGTAAAGTTTGTAATCGTCGTGGTTTTCAGAGAAAACTTCCACCCAGAGAAAATCAAGCGCTTCAAATGCGAATGTTGTTTCATTATCAACAAAATCCGGCATTACAGACGGTTTTGCGGCAGCCAGATAGATTTTTTGTCCTTCCTGTCCTTTCCTGGCTACAACTTCGGCGTTAAACATCTGCGCCGATGTTAAAAAAACTACACCGGCATTTTCCGGCTCTTTGGCTTCCATCCAGTCTCTACTGGGCGTACCAAGCCTTACGGTTTTTCCCGCAACCGTTACCGATGCAACAACGGAATCACTGGACAGTTCCGCCTCCTGCGGACAGCCGCTCAGCGCCAACACGGCAATCGCCACTAAAAGCAGCGCAACGCCGTTCCATACGTCTTTCTTCATAGAAAACCCTCCTAAAAACTTTACAATCCATATTTCAAGGCCCCGCGGCAACGCCGCCTTGAGCCAAAGGATCCAACTGAAACCGGGGGCGGTTTTCCCCTGCCCTCTGGGATCATTAACGTCCCGGCCAGACGTTAACCCGCCGGGAGTACCCAATTTTGGTCCTGTGGCCTGAACGGCGTTGCCGTCGGGCCTTGAAATATGGATAGCAAATTTTTTAGGAGGCATGTTTATGAAGAAAAACGTGAGGAACGGTGTCGCGCTGCTGTTGGCCGCGATTGCCGTGTTGGCGCTGAGCGGCTGTCCGCAGCCGGACGCTCTGAGTAGTGACCCAAGCCTGTCAAGTATTACAGTAGCGGGCACAAACGCAGTATTGGCCGCGCCGGGAAAGGATTGGAAAACTACCGAGGCAGGGTATGTTTATCTAACCGAGGCACAATTGAGGGGAGCGAAAATATCCGCTTCAGGTTCTGATGGGGCGATTATCTATTACGCCTTCAATTTGGGAAGTGAAAGCCGGCCCAATTTCAGCACGGTTAATGAATATGATCTGGAACATGAAAATTACATCTGGCTGGAAGTGTTTTCGGCTAACCATGATGACTACAGTTTTTACAAAATCAAAATCCGCAAGATAACGCCGAAAGCAACCGGTATTTCCGTGGGCGGCAGAACCGTAGCGCTTGGTACGCCCGCCGGGGCTCTGGCCGAAGTGCAGGCTGGCGAGGTAGCTATTGGTTCTTCTGTAGCGTCCAGCGCCCAGGCGGTAACGGCAGCTGTGGAAATTGACACTACAGTGGTCAAATACGCCAAAATTACCGGTACGGCTGATCCAGTCGATACTGATTTTGGCGATACCGCATCGTTTACCTTTGCCAACAATGACTGGCTGTACCTCAAACTAACCAGCGGCGAAGACAACGCCACCACACAGTATTACAAAATAAAAGTGCTGGTGAAAAATGACAGTACCGCCCTTACATCCCTTTCGGTGAGTAATAATCCACTCGATGAACTTCCCGCTCCCAATGCCGATTATGCCGGAGCACAAGCAACGCTCTACCGGTTTACCGCTCAGAGCGGGTTGACAAATCCGTCAATTGCGGCACAGAAGACTGAATCAACCGGCGGCAACGTAAAATACGGCTGGAGCGCTTCGGCGGCGGCGCCTGAGGAATGGGTAGACGGCGGCAGCTTTACCCGGCAATTCAATTCCGGCGACTATGTTGCCGTACAGGTAACATCCGAACTGGAAACTGTGGCCTATTACAAGCTACGGTTGGTATTTGGAAGCAGCGATGCAGCGATTACCGGCATTACCCTGGGCAGTGGCGCTAATGTCGTTACCAGTACCACGCTGGGAACGCCTAACGCAAATGCATACCCGAATTTCTTCGGTGGTGTCTATAGCGGCGCAACCGATACGCCTGGTTTAATACTGCTTAACGCCACTTTAAAAGCCGATGCTGCCGCAACAGTACAGGCACTTGGCCTTTCATCCAACGCCAAAGCGGAATATACGCTCGTGGTATCCCTGGATTTTGGGGGATTTGCCTTCATGATCGATGTTGGTTATAACGAAACCGGCGCGGGCTTCTTTGCGGGCGATAGCGCCAATGGCGTACCTCCGGGCGTTGCGCCGGGAGCGTATCTGGTGGTAAGGGTAACCTCGCAGGACACAACCGTTGTTAACCACTACGCCTTCCTGACCACCGATCCGGTAGCGCCTACGCTGGCAAGTTTCAACATCGGCGGTACGGGATATGGCGGCCCGGTTACCGGCGGCGTAAATGTGGAAGCGGAAGACTTTGGAACGCCCGCGACTACAGCAGCCGGAATACCAACAGCCGGTTCAGTTACGCTTGACGCTGTTACGGCGGCGGGCGCGTCAGCATACCCCGGCGCTCCGGCAGCAGTTTCGGCAAACATCACCCTTAGTGGTTCCGGCGCTTCTTACCGGATCGCCCAGACTACCGGCGCTGAACCTCAGGAAACCGAATGGAAGGCAACAACTTATATGGATTTCGGTGGAACACAGTATCCTGTGCCGCCGTCCTTCGATCCTATAAATAACGGTAATGTTCTTTGGATTGAAGCCAGTTTGGGCAGCCTGACCAATTACTACAAAATTACGGTAACAATTGCGCCGTAATGGAAAAAACACCGGTACGGCGCTCAACGAAGCGCCGCCGGTTTTAGAGCCTGTTCAAATTGTGGTTTTTTGCGGTCAATAGACCACAAAAAACCCGATTTTCGGGCTCTTTTGGAGCCTGCAAGGTAGAATTTTGGCGTTTGCAACGCCAAAATTCCAGATTTTGAACAGGCTCTTAAAACAATTTTTTTGGAGGACTATATGTTGAAAATTTGTACTAAAGTTGCGATTGTCCTTGCGGCATTCGCGGTTCTTTTTACACTGGCAGGCTGCGAAAATGACGTATTCCCTACCGGCTCCATTGAGCCCCGTCCGGGCGCTCCCTACGGTGACGAAGAGGGGCCGCTTCCAGTCTTTGACATCAATAACCTGCCCAGCCCGGAATTCTGGAACAACAACGGGCATTTCCACAATCTGCCCGATCTCTTTACCTTTGCCGATGGAACCAAGGTGCAAACCACGGATCAGTGGGAAAGCCGCAGGGCCGAGATCAACAAAATCATACAGTATTATGAGTATGGCGAGATGCCAAGCTGGCCTGACGAAATCACCTGGACTGATACGGAAAGCGGGAACACCATCACAACGGTTATTCATGTTAAGGTGGGAAGTATGACACGGGATTTTACGGTTCAGGTTACCCTTCCGGCCAGTCCGAAAACCCATAACGGCAAAATCCCCGTGATGTTCCAGTCGGCTGCAGCGAATGGATTTACCAATGCCCAGCTCAACAACGCCGGATACGCTACCGCCGGTCTCAACGAAGACACCCTTCAACCGGAAGGTACGTATGGGGTTGACGGCATGACTCCGCAAGCCGGTATTGTTGGCGAACTGTACAACTGGCAGCGGGACATAAATCTGCCGTCATGTAACATCGCCTATGCGTGGGGCATGAGCGTCATCATCCATGTTATGGAACAGGGCGGCTTTGCCAATAAGCTTGATCCAAAAGGCGTAATGATTACCGGGATGTCCCGGTACGGCAAGGCCGCCGTGGTTGCCGGGGCTATGGCGGAAAGCCCCAGCGGTCAGCGGGTGGCGCTGACGGTAGCCGGTTCAGCCGGTATGGGCGGCCCGCTTGTTGAACGCTTTATCACTCCGGCGGGACTGAACGGCGGCGAAGGCGATCCCAACTATGTGGAAACGTTCAACGGCGCTGTGGGAAAAACCTATTACCTCAAAGCCCTGCCCGATAGTACCAATTCTTCGGGGGCCAATTCTGTAATCGCCGTTAAACTGACGGACCCTCCTACGCATACGGCCACCTACAACGGGCGTGACGAAGTAGGATGGGGCTTTATCCAGAGCCATGCGGAAGGCAGAAAAGAACAGGGCGGCTGGTTTAACCGGCGTTTCCAGGATTTTGCGGACCTGCACTACGGCGTGGATATGGATCATGATCTTTCCGCCAACCCCGATCTTGGCAGATCGAAACATGGCTGGCTGTGCACCATGCCTTTTGATCAGCACTTCCTCGTGGCCCTCTGCGCTCCCAACGGCTTCATCTTCCATGACGGATACCGCACCCGCAGGAATAACCCTGAATCGCAGTATTTGAATTATCTTGCGGTTAAGGAAGCGTATGAATTCCTTGGCAAAGGGCCGAATGTGGGCATTAGGTTATACGACATTCCCCATAGCCAGCCCGCCTATGAATTTGAGGATATGGCAAATTTCGCCGACGCCCTCTTTGGCATCGAAAACAGTGCAAAAGGGACCAACAATCAGGCTGATGTGCAGGCGGACGAACTGCCGCTGTTCCGGCAGGAATGTTATCCGCACGACGACCCCCGCAGCAAGTGGGACTACTACCGCCTGAACTGGGCCCGCCCCGGAGCGAAATCAATCGCCCAGCAGGTCAGGGAAGCGCTTGGTGAATAATAGCGTTTTGCGCGGAGTGCCCGGCAACCAAGCGGGGTATTAATCTCCATTGCAACTAACAACAAGAGGTCATGCCGCTGGTATGGCCTCTTTCTTTAAGGAGTATCAGTATGAGAAGGATCATCGTATTTTTGTGCGTGTTTGCCCTGTTCGCCGTTTCGCTCTACGCCGAAATTGGCTTCAGCGGCTGGGGCAGAGGCGTTGTTACCCCGCTGGCTTTTGAAGGCGAGTATTCGGGGGTTTCAGCGGCGACTAATTCATGGAGCGAAACGCCCCGTGTCGGATTTAGTGTTATAGGCAAATCGGAAAGCGGTTTTATCGGTTTCAATTTGGGCGCTTTTTGGGACGGCGGCGATCTGCGGGCCGATATTGCCAAGGCTTGGGTTCGCCCGGTAAAAATGTTTACGCTGACCGCCGGTAGTTTTGAGGAAGATGATTTCCGGGGGAAAATCGGCGCTTCAGAATTCAATTCGTGGATATTGCCGAACGGTTCAAAAGACGAGGACAATATTTTTACCCGTTTTAAGGCAACGCTTGGCGCTCACTTTAAACTGGAACCGCTTGCCTGGCTTAATTCGGAATGGGCGCAGGTGATAATTGAGGGAGCGTTTGGTTCCACGCCCGGAGGCCAGCGGATTTTCAAGCACCTGATTAACGACAGCGATCCCGATAATCCCAATAATCTGGCTGATGTGTACAAGGCGATTCAAATTGGTATTGCTTATACCATTCCCAATACCGGTTTTGTCAGAATACAGTACATTGGAAACAACCGGAGTGAAATCAGGAAGGATGATCACAACCGCGATGTTGCGTTTATCCCGATGGAAGGTTTAAGCAACAGCAGCGATGCCGATGTAATCGAAGCCGCTTTTCAGTATACCGGCCTTGAGGGGCTGAATGTTGATGCCGGCGTTAAAATTCCATTTGAGTTTGATACCAATACGGAATTTTTAATTTACGACGCGGTAAAAGGAAATCGATCTTTTGAACCGTATTACAATCCCATCAAAGCTGATAAAACGGTACAGCGGTCATATACCGTTGCCCTTGGGGTAAACTGGAAGCCGGTATTTTTGGATGCGCTGAATATTTTGGCAAGGGCGGATTTTTCAACTGGCGGCTGGGTGGAGGCCCCGGATAACGCGTTGCGTGTGGAATACGGCTCTGACTTCCGTTTGTACATTGTCCCCTCTTACCGGATAAGCACTACCATACGGGCAGGCGTCGATTTTGGCCTGCAAATACATGACGGGGATAAATGGCTTGAAAATAAAAAACAAAAAATCGAACGGACTGAAAACAGCAAATTTACCGACATCGGTTTTGGCCCCTGGGGTGAACTGTCCATGAGCGGTGGAACATTAAAAATAGGCGTAATGGTGATGATGCCGGGGACTGAACGCTACCGGTTCAACGTTGGAAACTCGGACAGGCCCTTCAGCATTATTTATTCTGGAGACCCGGTAATTACGGTTCCCATTTTCTTTACCTACAGTTTATAGTTTCAAGGCAAGGAGCAAACCATGAAATTGAAAGTCCAGGCGGCAATACCCCTGCTGTTTTCCTTTGTCTTGCTTGCACACTGTGAACATGCTGCGCTTCCCGAACTGAGAAAACTTGATCTGTCCTACAGCGTATTAAGCCCAAAACTTGAAAACGGCTCTGTGCGGGTAGAACCGGATACCGGAATAGCGGGAACCCAGATAAACGTGTATGTGAACCCCGGTCCCGGTTTTGTCCTGCGGGATAAATCCCTTCGCTACTATACGGCACCCGACAATTACAAGGAACTGGAGAAGGAAAGCCTGTACCGGTTTTTAATGCCATCCAGCAATATCTGGGTTGCGGCTGTTTTTGATCCGGCTCCGGCGGGTATCAACACGGTTACGCTGGAGGAAACGCCGCACGGCAATATTATAGCCAGCCCCCTGTCCGGTTCTTCCGGTACGGAGGTTACGCTTAACGTGTTGCCCGAAAGCGGTTACGGCATTAAAACCATAACGGTAAGTGATGTTGACGGCGGCGCTGTTCCGGCAAGTCTTTCGCCGCCCTACCGGTTTAACCTTGCGGGTAAAAATGTAATTGTCAGAGTGGAGTTTGAAACCAAAAGCGTTGCCGGTTTAACGGCAAGCGGCAGGGAGGCGCTCAGTATTGGCGAATACGACGCCGCTTACCGGTATTATGAAGCGGCGTTTCAGAAAGACAAGGCAAATAACCACGCGGACAAGGAAGCCGTTTTTTACTCGACCCTTGGAAAACTGGGAAGCATTTTGACCGATCTTCAGGTTCGCAAAATATTCAGAAACATCAACATGAGCGTGATCCCCGATTCATTAAAAGGCTGGGTCTGCGACGACGATTATCTTGCGGGAAAAAACCCCGATTATTTCAAGTGGTATATGGTCTATGCCCGTGACATCGGCCATTTGAACGATAAAGGGTATTACGATACCGACGCTGCTTTACCTCGCTTGAGTACTCCGCAGGGGTATCCTTCAGGTTTTCTGAATTTCAATATTGTGCATCAGGGTTCGTATGATGATCCGGTTTACGGCAAAGGGCAGTATAGGAGGTTCTGGGATTCATTGTTGTTCTATAATCTTATTTCCTCAAACCGGAACGGTTTTAATGATCTTGTTGATGACATTCTGCAAAATATTTTTGGTTCCACTTTTGAGGAAGCGGCCTCGCGCCTCGATTTGCTGGACTATAACGACACAGTGGTACTGAACCAGCGGCTTATTGACCGGTTTGAACTGGAGCGCTTCTTTGGCGGCGGAACAGTGCAGGTTGGAAAGGCCGAACTTGACATCATCTTCGCTTATCTACGGGCAATCAAGGCGGGTTTTGCGTATCTTGCATCATATAATCTGGAATGTGATCTAACGCCTTTGCTCATTCCGGGGATAAGCGATGACGACTCCCTGAATGAAATACTTGCCACCGTGTTCCGTGCTACACTCGATCCAAGACTTTTGCGGGAAGGCAGCGCCAAATCCCTTGCCGGTATCCTGCCGCTCAGGAACCTCTTGTTACGAACAAGAAAGAGCAGCGTGGTTGACCGGTCAAAAAATGAATTGGCAAGCGCTGTGCAAAAAGCAAAAACCGCCTTTGATTACTATTGTGGCCCAAGCAGCCATCTTTCCGCAGAGGCAAAAACAACAATCGCCGGTTATTTGTGGATACAGGACGGCCTCAATCAACTGCAAGCCGCTCTTGCCAATGGTTCTGTTTTTTATATCCCCGAAGCATTACCGGCAACGGGGCAGACGTCATGGCCTTCGCCGGCTGCCGCAAAATACGGCGTACAAACAAGCAGGTTTTTTAGCGCCGGAGTTTTTTCCATTAACAAACTTGTCTTGACGGAGAACAGCGGCAGGCGGCCTGTGTTCTTTGGACTTGACGCAAGCAAAACAAATGGGGAACGTATTTTAGGCGAAGATCAATTTGACAGAAATACATATTCCTACAGCGCTTATACCTTTGGCATTGATACCGCTTATTTAAAATCAATTTTTGTCAAGGGCTTTGAACAATACGGCGATACGGCCATGTTTAACCAGGTGGCGCCGGAAATCGTTCTTTGGCAGGGCTATGATCCAGACAGAAAGCCAACATACTTTAACCGTGATATTGCCGAAAAACTGTACGATTACTACCAACGGTAACGAAGGGTTCATTAAAATATCAAAAGGCCGCCCTTTAACCGGACGGCTTTTTGATGTACAGGCGGGTTTTACCAGGTTTTCCCTTTGGACAAATTGTAAGTTCAATTGACAATTTGTCCACTCTAAATTATCGTTGAAATATGGTACAAAGAGAGGCTAAACAGACCCTCCGCCGCTATGCGAAAGGGTTCCCCCTGGTCTGTATTACCGGCCCAAGGCAGTCGGGAAAGACAACCCTTGCAAAAATGGCCTTTCCCGGCAAGCCCTATCTTTCCCTGGAAGATCCTGATATTTCCCTGATTGCCCGTTCCGATCCAAGGGGGCTGCTTGAGAATTACCCCAAGGGCCTTATTCTGGACGAGGCCCAATATGCGGCGGATATTTTCATTTATCTTAAAACCATAATCGATAAAGACCCGGTTCCGGGAAAGTTTATTGTCACCGGTTCCCAGCAGTTTAATCTGCTGGAAAAAATTACCGAGTCCCTTGCGGGGCGGGCGGCTTTTCTTAATTTGCTGCCCTTCAGCATTAACGAGCTGCGCAGGGCGAATATTCTGGGGGATGACCTATACGCGCTTATGCTTACGGGCTGTTACCCGCCGCTGTATGACCGGGAGCTTGCCCCCCGCGACTGGTATTCCGCCTACATTGCCTCGTATCTGGAGCGGGATGTCCGCTCCGTTACCAATGTAAAAAACCTGGGGGTTTTTCAGAACTTTCTTAAATTCTGCGCCGCCAGAAACGGCTCGCTGCTGAACCTGAGCGCACTGGCCCTGGACTGCGGTATTTCGCATAACACGGCCAGGGACTGGATTTCCATTCTGGAAACCAGCGGCATTGTTTTTTTACTGCGGCCCTACTACCGCAATTTCGGCAAACGCCTGATAAAAACTCCCAAACTGTATTTTGTCGATTCAGGGCTTGCCTGCCGCATACTGGGCATTAAAGACCGGGAAAGCCTTTTTATTCATCCTGACCGGGGGCATCTTTTTGAATCGTTTATTATTTCCGATATTTTAAAATCCAGATTTAACCAGGGACAGGATTCCGGTATGTATTTTTGGCGCGACAAACGGGGCCTTGAGGTAGACCTGATAATCGAAGACGGAGTAAGGCTTAAATCCGTAGAGATCAAATCGGGAACAACATTCCAGCCGGAATTTGTCCGCGGTCTTTTAGACTGGCAAAAGTTTTCCGGCGCGTCCGCCGCTGACTGTTTTTTGATTTACGGGGGGACGGTAAGGGCCCAGTACCAGGGAATACAAATTGTGGAATGGCGGCGGGCGGCGGGTGTTTAGATGTATCTGTTTTTGAAAAGGGAATCACTGATGATATTTTCAGTCAAAAGGAAACTCGCCCGGCTTTACCGCGGGAATTGCTTCCAGACCACGCTCGGCTATTTCCCAGATAAATACATCGGGCTTTTGGGGCATGGCAATCAAATACTGAATGTTCCTCTTTTCCGGCTGCGTCCACACATATTCGGCCCGCGAAAAAATGGAAGAGGTAAACGGCTCCAGGTCAACAAAATAGGAATCCCGCATGACAAGCGCCGTGGGCAGACTTTGGTTTTTGTTTTCGGTGATTATGCCGTATCTGCCCTTTTTGGAATTGTTTCCTATTACTTCATTAAATACGTTTTCTTCTACACTCTCGCACTTTATATAAGTATACTGGCTGTCCCAGCCATCCCTTGGCTCTATGTTCATCAAAACCAGCGATTTGCCAAAATTTTTTATGCCCCACCACAGCATGGCATAATTATCTTCGCCGGGATCAATATAAGGAGTAAAATTGAAATGTATTTCGGGGATATTGGGGAAATCTTTTTTTAGCGTTTCATAAAGCAGCTCGTAGGCGTAATAACAGCCAAGTTTATTCCAGTGCAGGCCGTTATTGTAATACATGGGCAAGGGATTTTTTTCTTTTTTTAAGAGAAAATAGTCAAGCGGAAAAATAACTTTTTTACGGATATTTTCAGGCAATCCGGCAATCACCTGATCAGATCGGGACATGCCCTTTGGCCTGGGAAAAGGATATTTTTCAGGATAAACGGAACTGGTGGTAGGTACGATCATAAAAATAAATTTGATATTATTGGCTTCACAATAATCATTTACCAGCGTAAGATGCTCAATAAATATTTTCATCTGTTCTTTATCAAAAAGATTGGATTTTTTAAAATTTGCAAACTCATCGCCGAGTGATTTATCAATATAAAAAAGCCAGCGGTCTTTTCCAACCAGTAATTTATTATCGTGACTCTTGCGTAAAATAAAAAAGTCTATCCGTTTTGTAAAAGATAGTACATTGCTTCTAAACGCAAAACGGTCGCTTACATAGGCGTCTATTTCTCTTGGTAAATTTTGAATTAATTCCCAATTTATATCACCGGCGGCAAGAATACGCGGAGGCCGCGCAAGCATGCGCCGCTCCAAATTTGAGATATAGGTATGGCGATCAAGCATAAGTAATGGGACAACAATACCCAAAAGAAACAAAGAAACAAAAATAATTCTTGCAGCCTTCATGCCGGCTCCGCTTTAGTCATAGGGAAACTCTCCAGGCCGCACCAGGGGGATTGCCTCTAAACCGCGTTCTCCTATTTCCCAGATAAAAACATCTGGTTTTTGGGGCAGTTGTTCCAGATATTCAAGATTCCTTTTTTGTGGCTGAGTCCAAATATATTCTACCTTTGAAAAAATCGACGAAACAAAGGGTTCCAGAGACACAAAATAAGAATCTCTTATGACTACCGCGGCAGGCAGATTGTTATTTGCGTTTTCGGTAATCATTCCGTATTTGCCCTTTAAGGCGGCGACGGCTTCCGGTCTGTTATAGTCATAAAGAGGAACGTCTTCGGACAAAATGTATCTATAATGGCTGCCCCATCCATCAAACGGTTCTACATTTACCAGTTCCATAAATTCTCCGAATTTTTTTAGGCCCCATAATTCGGCATAATTATCCTCGCCTTTATCCATATAGGGAGTAAACACAAATTCCAGTACGGGCAGGCCAGGAAAGGCGGCTTTCAGTTTTCTGTATAAGAGCTCAAAAGTACTGTATGCCGCCGCCCTGGTCCAGTGCAGGCCGTTATTGTAGTAAAGCGGATACTTGCTTTCCTTTTTCATGGCGATAAGGTAATCCAGCGGGAAAATAATTTTATTCCGCTGGTCTTCAGGCAGGGCGTTTATTATTTGTTCAACCAGAGAAAGCCCCCCCGGCCTGGGAAAAGGATACTTTTCGGGGTACACTGTTGCTTTGTCAGGTACAATCAAGAATATGAACTCTATGCCGTTTTTCCTGCAAAAATTATTTACCAGCGTAAAATGTTCCAAAAAAATTTGCATCTGGGCCTTGTTGAACAAATTCGATTTTTTAAAATTGGCAAACTCATCGCCCAGCGATTTGTCAATGTAAAACAGCCAGCGGTCTTTTCCTACCAGCATTTTATTATCGTGGCTTTTATGCAGCACAAAAAAATTAATGTTATTCATAAGGACAATGAGCCTGCTTCTGAACGCAAAGCGGTCGGTAACATACATGTCTATTTGCCGGGGCAGCGATTTAAGAAGATCAATATTCAGTTGACCGGCGTCAAAGGCACGGGGCGGATTTGCCAGTACACGCCGTTCAAGTATGGACATAAAGCTGTTACGATCCAGAAAAGTTAAAGGAATTACAACAGCGCCCAGAAATAGGCATACAAAAACAGTCCGTATGATCTTCATGCCGCCGCCATCAGAAACGAAAATAAATAAACGGGTTATAGGCGTCGGTGGTCAGGGCGCCAAAGGACAGCACAAACAGGCACAGCAACAAAACATATTTAACGCTGGCCGTTGCCGCGTTCTCCCGAATATGCAGCTTTCTCCACCACGGAAAGGCAAACGCTATCGCCGCCATAAAGAAAATGTAAAACCGGGTATCGGTTAAAAACAGTACGTCAAGCGGGGTGGAGACTTTGCGGCCAATATTAAACAAATTGGTGTAAAATGAAAAGCTGCTCTGTAAGTCCAGCCGAAAGTACATGAATTGGGTAATCTCTATGGAGAAGCAGGCCGCATAGGATAATACCAGCTTGGCAATTAAGCCCCCCTTTCCTTTTCCCGCAAAAAAAGGGTCCGTTGCCGCTTTGAGCGCCCTTTCCATAATTACCAGCATACCGCTGATAAGGCCAAAAACAATAAAGTTATACGAAGCCCCGTGCCATAGTCCAACCAGCGCAAATACCACCAGCGTATTGACAATTTGCCGTCCCGCGCCTTTCCTGCCGCCTCCCAATGGAAAATACAGGTAATCCCTGGCCCAGGTTGAAAGCGATATATGCCACCGTTTCCAAAAATCACTCGGTGACCGCGCCATTAATGGATAATTGAAGTTTTCCATTATTCTAAACCCAAACATCCGGCCAAGCCCTATCGCCATATCCGAGTAGCCGGAAAAATCGTAATAAATTTGCAGGGTCCCACAGACGACCACCAGCAATAAATAGACCGGCGGCACATCACGGTACGGCAATTTAAGAATCCCGTCAACCACCTCGGCCAGCGTGTTGGCGACAAGCGCCTTTTTCGCCAACCCGATAATAAACCGTTCGATGCCTCGCGAGAACAATTCCAGGCTATGCCTCCTGCTTGTTATCTGTTCATATATATCGTGGTAGCGGACTATCGGACCGGCGATAAGCTGCGGGAAAAACGAAATAAATAAACCAAGCTTAACAATATTCCTCTGAACAAGCGGGGGAGACCGGTACACATCGATAAGATACGAGAGTGACTGAAATGTATAGAACGAAATTCCCAGCGGCAGCATGAACTGGTGTACCTTAACCTGGAAAGCCGGCAGGTGAAACAGCCGAATGAGCGTGTTAAGAATCTGCTCTGAAAACCCCAGGTATTTGAAGAAAAATAAAGCCAGCAGATTCAAAAAAACGCCTGCGGCAAGAAACGTTTTTCGCTGCGCCTTCGAAAATGTTCCCGCCCCTATCAGCAAACCCGCGCTGTAGTTGACCAGTATGGAAAGCGCCATCAGAATAACAAACTTCGGCTCGCCCCAGGCATAGAACAGCAGGCTGGCAGCCAGTAATATGATATTCCTGCCCGCAAGAAAAGGGCAGCAATAATACACCAGCAGTATTACCGGCAGAAATAAAATGATAAACGGTATGGAACTAAACAGCATCCGGCTTTTTCCGCGTTAGGGGAGGGCCCCCCGTTCCTTTATTTGTTTTAAACCTGCCTCGCATAGTTTAAACTTCTGTACTTTTCCGTTGCCCGAAAGGGGGTAGGATTCCATAAAGAATACATAGCTGGGTATCTTATAGCGGCTGATTTTCCCTCCGCAAAACGCCAGTACATCGTTCTCGCTGATAATCTCCCCCGGTTTTCGAATGATAAACGCTCCCACTTCCTCGCCATATTTATCCGATGGCATCCCCGCAACCTGCGCGTCCTGGACCCCCGGCATGGCAAGCAACAGGTTTTCCACTTCCTTCGGATACACTTTTTCGCCGCTACGGATAATCATCTCCTTTATCCGTCCGTCAATTACCAGACAGCCGCCCGGCAGCAGGTGTCCCAGATCGCCGGTATGCAGCCAGCCGGCTTGGTCTATCGCCTCACGGCTGGCAGCCTCGTTCTTGTAATATCCACGCATTGTATTGTGCCCCCGGGCGCAGATCTCCCCTTCCGTATTTACCGGACATTCGGTATGGGTATTCGGATCACGAATACTCACCTCAACCCCGGCAAGCGGAACGCCCACCGTCCCCAGCCTGTGATCCGCCGGATCGCTTACAATGATGTCGGTGATAAACGGAGACGCTTCGGTAAGGCCATAACCGATATACAGTCCTTTTAAATGGAATTGAGCCATGACGGTTCTTAGCAGTTCTGGCGGGCACATGGCCCCGCCTATACATCCATAGCTTACTTTCTCTAGATTGAATTCACCAAACTTCGGGTGGCTTATCATCGCCGCATACATCGCCGGTACTGCATACAGCCAGGTGCACGCTTCGTCTTGTATTATTTGCAGGTACCGAAGAATATCAAAACTCTCTTGGATGACTATTTTGAAGCCCCAAATCAGCGGCTCAACAATCGCGCCGGTAAGCGAAGTAATATAAAAAAACGGCAGCGGGTTAAATATCACGTCACCGGCCCCCATCGCGTCCTGTTTGTCATGGATGGCGAAATATCCGTTGTTTATCAGATTCCGGTGAGTGAGTATGGCTCCCTTGGGGAAACCGGTTGTGCCTGAGGTATACATAATTACTGCCGCATCGGCTGCGCTGACCTTCGCCTCCGCCGCCTGCAATACCTCATCGTCCAAGGCTTTTCCCCTGTTTATCAGTTCTTCCAGCCGATGTATCCCCTGATGGGGAATTGCCCCAAAGACCGTAACCATTGCAAGGCTGGGGAATTGCGCCGAATTGAGTTTGCCCGCACCGGCGCTTTTCAGTTCCGGGATAACTTCGCCAAGCGTTTCCACCAGATCGGTATCGCGGAATTTGCCGATCATAAACAGGGCGTGAATGTCCGCATGGGCAATGATAAAGCCAATTTCCTGCTGCCGGCAATTAATGTTTATAGGGACCGTTATCATGCCGATTCGCGCCGCCGCATAGAATACCGGCGCCCACTCAGGCGTGTTGTTTGCCCATATCCCGATGTGGCCGCCTTTTTTGAAACCGCAGGCCAAAAGCCCCTTTGCCAGTTCGCCGCTTTTCCGGTACATGTCGCCAAAGGTAAGCCGGACATTGCGGTTCGGAAATACCATAAATTCTTTATCGCCCCTTTTCGCGGCCTGTTCCCGCAGCGCTTCGCCAATGGTGATTTCCAGTAAGCCGGTCATCCTATTCCCCCTTTCAATCGAGGTTGTTGCAAAACTTCAGTTTTGCAACAACAGCCGCTAAAAAATGCAGTTTTGTAGGCATAGTCCGAAAAACTGCAAGAGCCTGTGCAAAACTAACCGGGTTTTGCAACAGGCTCAATCCACAGTTGTTTTGTGGTAAAATTCATACACTTTGCCTGCCGGTTCGTAAATGCCGGTAAAATAGGTCGCTGCCCAAGGCCAGAGCGGTATGGCTGGAAATACTTTACAGAACAAGGCCCTGCCGCCATTTGCATCCCCGATATCCCCAAAACCCTTGGGAAAAATTGTTTTAAGGTTTTTGGTATTCACTTCAAATGAGTAAATTCCATAGGGAGCGCTAAAATTGGTGCCCGCAACATTTTGCTCCGCGCCCTGGCCGGCAATCTGTTCTGTTATCAGCGAATAGTTATAATCGCCGGTAAACACAGCGCTAAAATTATCGTTCTCATCCTCATACCATTCAAGTTTGAACAACGAAGGCGATCTGCCGCCAAGTTCGGTAGTAAAGAGCTTACTCAGGGTAAAAACTCCCGGCGTAAAAAATGTTGACAGTTTTACGCCGTATACCGTATTGCCATATTGCACACTGACAGCATCGCCGTTGTAATTATCCTGGCTCCCATCAGGCCAGTACGATCCCGGCTCTGATTCCGGAAGCCGCTTGGGGAAATAGAATATCCCGCCGGTATCCATTGCGGTTTTTGCCTGCGCCCATGCCTGCCGCAGCCACAGGCGGCTGTTTTTCGCCGTACCGGTGAACAGCGTAGTATTACCGCCCGCGCCATACCAGTAATCCAAGGCAAAATTTGTTTTTTGCAGGGCAATGCGTATAGCCGCGACAGCCCTGCCCATAGCCTGAGTATCGCGTACCTGAAGAAAATTATTTTTCAGCGGCAGCATTTTTGTCACAGTCGAAAAATTTTTCCAGAGATTTTTATGGGTATCATTGGTTTTCTGGAGGGCGAACATCTGATTGAGTATTTCTTCAAGACCATCGTTCCAGTTAACATAATCCATCAGCCAGTTTCGCAGATCGATGGTCCAATCATACACGGAAAGATATTCAAAGGCGCCTTTAACTGCAAGCAGGTTTCCAAAAATATATTCCATTTCGGCTTTTCCTACATAGGTATCGTCCGAACCATAAAAGTCTTCAAGATCAAACCGGCCTTTCAGCCGGGGGTTAAGCAGCACACGCGCATCGGAAGGAAGTTTTTCAGCGCGGGCAAGGGCCGCCTCAAATTTCTCGCCAAACATGTAACGGTTTACCCGTTCAAGGAAAGGATTAAAACCGTTCCTGTATGAGCTGATCAAGGCCCAGAACAGCAAGTTACTGAATTTTTCCCGCGTAGGCATGGTATTCTCCGCCGGATTCAGGTGACCAGGACCGGGCTGCTGCGATATGGGGGAATCCCCAAACGGTTTTATAAAACCAGAGAACCGGGTGTAGAATCTGGGAAGCGTCGCGCTTTTGGGCGTATATTCCGTTGCGGCATATTTGGTATACCATCTGTCCGCGTCTATGCCGGTCCAGTAAAGTTCGTCACAAACCCAGTCATCAAGTGTTCCAGGAACCGTAGCAAAATACAGGGAACCGGAACCAAGCAGAACACGCACGTCAGGATCAATCAGTATATCGCCAAGGAGTCCAAGGGTACTGTAAAATATCAGTTCAGGATCGCTTTTGTTCTGCTGATACGCAGATTCGTATAACGCGGCGGCAGTATCGTACTGGCCGGCGCTAAGGTATTTCCAGGCGCGGGCTTTCAGGTCATCGGGCTCAAGCCGCTCAAACTGCCCTTCGATTAACACATCCTCTGCGGGCAGGGTAAAGGTATAGGGCATATTGGCTGATATGGGAACCACGCCGCCTTTTACTTTAAGGCTGCCAGCCACCAAATCATAACCCGGTTCCGGCATAACATTTATCCGTATGGACTTACCGGACTCTTCGCTTAACCATTCAGGAAAGATCAGCCCATTATTGATGGAAGGATCCACAGAGATTGAATACTTGTTCGGGTCTTTTACGCTAAAAACAGCGGTTATGGCCGTGTGGGAATTAATAGGCGTCGCATACTTCGGCCCTGGCGTATTAACGGTGCTCGGATTCGCATTTTGCGATTCCATCTGCACTATTATTTCTTTCAATATATACCCTGGTTCAGGGTTGGCGTATATCGTTACATAGGCGCCCGCGGATACCTGACTGTCGCTGAGCTTCAAATAGCCGTGTTCAGGCTTTGGATAGATTCGCACCCCATAGGTAATGCGCCGATCAACCTCGGACAAGGCCGGATTTACGCACCCTCCCAGCGCCAGCAGCAAGAACCCTGCCAAGGCCAGGCCTATACTTGTTTTTTTTCGCATAACTCCCCCTGTTTTAAAAGCTATAGGTGAATGATATTGGTATGGAAATCACAGGCTCCCCGGTAAGTATTGGAGAATAAGTCAGAAGCGAATAATTGGAGTTGTACCTGTACCGGGCGCTGCCGGGCAGCATTACTATTATGCCGGTGCGTACCCTGCCGCCGCCAACCCCAAGCTCAAACCAGGGACCAACGCCAAAATCAATAAATTCACTGACTTCGGTACGGAACGGTTCCGGATTCTTGCCTTCCTCTTTAAGCGTATCAAGTCCATGCAAATCCATCGCAATATCAACGCCAACTTTGAAATTCTTCATAATTTCATAAGAAGGCATTAACCATATATCAAATACCATCCCATTTTTAACTTCTTTCCCGTCTGTTTCTGATTTGATTGTCCCCCCAAACGATGCGTCAATCCGTGTGGTAAGGTTTAACGCAGGAAGGAAAGAAGGCGTCCATGAAGCGCCCAGGGCCGCTACATAGGGAATCTGCACCGTATATTCACGGTTAAGGGAATTGTCTATTTCAGGATTAACCTTTCCATCAGAACCCACTACACGGGGATACACAATAAAATTATTTTTTGTTGTGTACTCAAGGGGAATTTTCATTCCCGCATCCACTTTCAGTCCGTCCATACCGTCATAAAGGAAAGCTATCTCAATAATGTCGGCGTTTTTATTGGTTGAAAGGCCGGTCATAAGTTTTGTTTCCCGGTTAATAATACCGCCGCCCTGTTCGGCCCAACGGAACACCTCCCGGTTGTTTCCGATAAACTGAATCCGGGCAAGGCCGGCATTGGGGATTCGGTAGCCCAAAGCGATTTGAATCGCCCTGAACACATCAGCGGCGCTTACTTTCCGGTCTCCGTCATACGCGGGATATTTTTCATCGTATGTATAACCGGTTATTGTATTATTGTCCTCGTTGTTCAATAAATTGAGGATGGCCTGCAGATTGTTTCCCGGCGCGCCCAGGGCGGTAGAGCCAAAAGCCCCTTGAATGTTAAGGCCGTTCCAGGGAGAGTCCCACCACTTGAGCGGCTCCAGTTTGAAATGAGCGCCGGCTATGGCGTCAAAGCGCTGGAAGATGGTATCTTCGTTAGGCGATCCCCATTCAAGAAAATACCTGCTTTTGCGGTATATAAGCCAGGATGCAAACTCTGACGCGCCGATTTTGCCGCGAAATTCTTCTTCCTTAAAAAAACCGGCTGTTAATTTGAGCATATTGAATTGTTCGGGCAGCACAAGCCCCAGCGGTTTTACCCATGCCTTGGCATTGTCGCCGATAATTGCCGGCGCGTTATTCGCTGCGATATTTACGCCAAAGTCAAAGTCTATATTGAAACCGATATTGCCGCTTGGAGATACTCCCCTGGCGGAAAAACCTATTGAGGGTACATCCCCCCAGGTGGAAGTCGCGGCAGATACCGAAGAATGTTCCCCCATAAACGCAAGAGGCGTTATCACCGCGCGCCCCCAGGCTCCAAATGTTATCTGCGCATCTGCGGATACGACTGCTATACCGAATATCAGCAAGGCCATTAGTACTTTTATCTTTTTCATAGGGCTGTCTTTCCTCCTGTCAGCAGCAACTACATAAAGAGGGGGCATGTTCTGCCCCCTTTGTTTTGGCGTTTTTTACTTAATTAAGCGGCTCTGGATTATCCAACAGACCGCGCCAATCCATCGCCTTGAACTTGGGCCCGGTGGGCGTGTAGCTGGGATGAATAGCCGGCGCATAGGCTGTGGGGAAGGGACGTGAAGCTTCTCCCGCCTGGTAATCCGCCATGATGGGATCTATCCTGCTTGCAACTCGCTCGGCAATAGTCGGATGCCCGGGGCGGCCCCAGACCATCCGCCCATAGTCAAAGCGGCCAATGGGATCGTCAATCTGGAAGAATGGGGTCCGCATCTTCATAAGGTTAGGATCGGTTTTCGCGGTATTGGTCAGGTTGCTGCCAAAGTGCAGGTTATACTCACCTTCTCTAACCGCAACACTACTGCTTCCGGTAACGGTACCGCCATTACTGGCTCTGGCGCCTTCGATAATTTTGCGGAAGTGATAGCTCTTGTCCGCCGCTTCGTTGCCTGTGTTGCCGCCATGCGTTCCCCATGTCATCACAAAGGCGTTATTCCAAAGGTACTTATCAGGATCGTTTGATTCAAACTCGCCGTACATTTTGTAGACCTCATCGGAAATCACCCAGTGGGCAAATTGGCTTTCGGGGTTGTTTCGGGGAACTACATAACCATCCTGGAGAATAAGGCCGCGGGGAGCGATCATAACGCCCAGGTAGTGCTGATCAAACGGTATGGTGCACAGAACGCCGTATTTACTGCGGCCTTCGTTGCCGCGCACATGGTCAATATCCAGACCATAGTGCAGGTCGGCAAATTCACGGAACCGGACCGAGAACCAGCCGGGCGTTTCATTACGGCCCTCAGAAAGGCTCTGGATACCGGACCACAACTCGGCGGGACTTTGCCAGCCGATAAAGGGAGTGGTTACCGCGACAGAGTAATTGGTGGGCGTCTGTTCATATTGTTCAAAATACGGAGACCAGCCGCGTACGGCAGTGTAACGCCAGGAATCGGCGCTGCCGCCTGAACTGGGACCATACCGCATGTCCGTACCAGGAATTGGATCGCCATTGCTGATTTTTTTCATGTACCAGGGCTTGCCGACTAGACCTTCAAACTGCATAAGGCCGCTGCCGTTAAGCGGCATTGGATCGGCGTACTGCCCATCCACCCGGTATCCGGCGGGCGAGAGGAACCGCTCAAGCGCAGGGCCGCCTGATCCGGCTGAACCAACGGAGACGTAGCCAACCTTAGAACCCCTGCGGCCTTCAGCGAAAGCGGAAATTGCCATAGACGCCTTGCCGCCACGGGAATAACCGTCAACGCTTACCCAGTTGGGATTGTAGTAGCCGCGGAATCCCCGCTCGCCGGGATCAATTGTTCCGTTCCCGTTCTTGTCGATGCCTTCGATTACGGTTAACAGAATGCTCATGCCCCAGGCGTAGTCCATATTACCGGAGGGGGCGCTGCCATCCTGGGTATTGATACCATAAAGGGTATGGACCAGGCCGCTGCCATCACTCTCGCTGCCGAAGGTTCCGGTACTGAAACTGCCTGTACCGCCAAAGCCGCCCCAGTTGGCAGTGACGGTTCCCATCAACGCCAAAGGCAGACTTGCCTTGTCCCTGTTCCCGGATGCAGCGAGAGTATCGGCCAGGGTTGTATTTTGTGTCCATAAAGCGGTTCTGCCGCTGGCCTTGTGGGTTACCGTGATCGTGCAGTTCGCTACGCCGGAATCAACCCAGGAAATGTCGATAGTCTCCGCATCTATAGAAGGCATAATGCCATACTCGTAGTACTGTACTATCTTGGAAATCTCTTTCCGCCGGTTTTCCCAGTCCTTCAGATTGTTCACCTTGTTTCCGTTGGCAAAGTGAAAGGGGTCTGGGTAGGCATGTTGATGTCCAAGCTGATTCCATGTCGCCGGGGGCGGAAGATCATTAATGTTGAATCTTCTGCCGGTATAATTCGGATCGGGAGCGCCCCAACCTTCACCGGTTTGCCCGCTCCCGGCTCCAACCGGGTCCCCGCCAACCGGTTTATACATACCGGTTGGTTCAACATCAGTCTCGCAAGCGGACATCATGAATATCGCGGAACAAGCCAGCAAGGCAGCCGCGATTTTTATTACTCTGTTCTTTATCATCTAAAGCCTCCAATTTGGATTTTTAAGGTTTCCCTCATTAAAAGAGGGAAACCGGTTGCCGCAGGTTAAGGCGCGGTTACCTGTACCTTGTAATACTCGGTACTCTGAGCATCCTGGGAAACAAGCCGTATCACCACATAATCGCCGCTGGTAAAGTTGGTGAACCTACCGGTAGTATTCGTCCAGTTGGTGATATTGGCGTTAGAGCTGGCCGCACTGGCGTAGGCTACGCCTACTCCGGGAGCGACACTTACCTTAACCGTTAAAACGGCCAGATCGGCAGCGCTTCCTACCGTTAAAGTCCCGGTATTAGTACCGGTTACTGTAGTATTGGCTTGGGGAACGGGAACAACATAACTACCGTTAACCCTTATGGCCTCCAGTTCAATATCCGGGCTGCCATGAATCACCTGTACCTTGTAGTACGCCGTATTAAGCGTGTCCTGGGATACCACCCGGATTACCACATACTGGCCGGATATAAATCCCGGGAAACTGTCGGTTGTGGTAAAACTGGCCGCGCCCGTATTGGAATTGTCCAGAGGGGCGGCGGCATAGGTTATGGCAGCTCCTGTAGTTGGCGCCTGGGCAGCCGTAACGGTTACCGGGCTAAGGGTAACCGCGCTGCTATAAGTCGCCGCTGTGGTTCCGGTTACCGCCGCGTTAGCGGCAGGAACCTGGTTAATAGGCTGGGAATTAACGGTTATCCCGGTAAGCTCGGTTGAACTATTGCCAACAACGATCCGTACTTTGTAATAGTTGGTTGTAATGGAATCCTGGGCAATTACCCTGATAACCAGCCAGTTTGCCGCGGTAAAGGGCGTAAAGGCTCCGGTGGTGTTGCTAAAGTCGGTGGTATTAGCGTTGCTGGCGGAAGCCATAGCATAGGCCACGGAAGCCAGGGGGGAAACTGTAGCGGCCTCGGCTGTCAGACTGGTCAGGGCAGCCGCGTTTGCCGCATGATAAACAGCCGCGGTTGTTCCGGTGACGGCGGTATTGGCTACAGGCAAAGCGCCTTCACCGGTTATGCTGGCGCCGTTAATTTTGATGTCCGTAAGAGCCGCCGAATTATTACCCCAGACAATCCGCACCTTGTAGTACCGAAGGGTCATGCCGTCCTCCGAGGCTATACGGATAACCAGCCAGCTGCCGTTCTGCCATGTTGGGAACAGGCCGTCCGTATTGCTCCAGTCATTGGTCGCTTCATTGTTTGCAGCGGCCATGGCGTACGCAGCCGATGCGCCTTGCGATCCTTGAGCGCTTATCTGCAGATTGTTAAGGACATTGATATTGGCGCCTGGCACATAGTGGGTTATCTCGGTAGTACCGGTAACGGCGGTATTCGCGCCGGGAAGCGAAGTCGAGCTTATTGCAACTCCGCCTATTGTCAGACTGGTAAGGTCTGCCCCGGTTTGAGCGCCGGTTAACAGCAGCCGCACCTTGAAGTACAAGATCGTTGTCTTGTCGGCGGAAGTTACCCTGATATACACATATTGCGCGGGACTGACACTACGGAAGACCCCATCGGTGTTGCTCCAATCGGTAGCGTCACTAATGGTATTCTTCTTGGAATCAAAAGTGAAGTTGTAGTAGTCCGGATTCAGGGAATAGGCCACGTCAACAAATTCATTTGGCCCTTCTACGGTAACCGTTATCTCATCAAAGCTGCTTCTGCTGCCTATGTGATGATCGATAACAACCGGAGCAGGCGGATTGGTGTTTGTGGTTGGCACGTTTGCCGCGTTGCCAGTCCCGACATCGCCAATACTAACGCCGTTGATCTTAATTGCGTTAGGCTTAGCCACCGGTCCTGCGCTGTTCATCACGCGAACTTTGTAGTAGTTTACAACTGTACCGCTTTCTGAAGTGACCCGTACATTCAGGTAGGTGTTTGAGGCCATTTGTTCAAAGGTTCCGCTTGCTTGCAGATCGGTATCGGCAAGCGGGCTTGTAACATTACCGGACGAAAATCCATAGGCAACCCTGGCCTTGGGATCAGTTGGGACAGCGGTAAACGTTACATTGCTAAAGCTGCTTGTGTCCAATTGAACCGCTTCCGTTCCTACTGTTTCACCTGATGGTCCTGTCGCTACCGTATTGGGGGCCGGCAGTGTAATATTGGCGTCGCCGATTTTCAGGCTGGCCAGTGTCGCATTGACAGCGGCTCCTTGCAGTATAAACCGTACTTTATAGAAAGCATTCGCAGACCATGTGGGGGCCGCGCCGCTTGAGCCATAGGCTTCGGTCGCCTGTTCTGAAACGACCCGGATAAACAGAAACTGTCCGCTTTCAAGTGATTTAAACGTGGTAACGTTATTTGTGTAATTATCATCAAAAGATGTGGTAGCAAACGCAGTGCCTACTCTGGGCGCTATTCCCAAACTGATTGGGGATTCATAGCCGGCGGGAGGCCGCGCTTCCACCTTGATTTCCTGAAGATCCGCGGCAGTTACCTGAAGCTCAACATACTCCTGTCCGCCTACTGCGGCATTGGCAGCGGGCAAAGAACTAATGGTATATGAATTCGTGCCCGCGCCTTTTATGGTAAGGCTTCCAAGCCCTGTATCATTCCTGCCGGAAAGGAGCCGGAATTTATACCAGCCTTTCTCGCCAATGGGAGATTCTACCTCGACTCCAAGGTAGTAACCGCCGACGATCCTGCCAAGATCGCTTTTTTTATCAAAAAGCAGCGAGGCGTCCCGTTGGTTTTTTGAATAGTCATACCTCAACTCAGCGTTTGGATCGTTCTGTTCTACTTTGAGTACCGCGCGAAAATTCTGGGGAATAGCCGATGTGCTGTTAACATAGTCAGCAATGGAAACCGTTCCTCCTGCAGCGGCTACCTCCGCGCCATTGTTGTAATTCCCGTAGGCCTCTGATCCAACCCACGAATGGGTTCCTTTTTGACCAAATACAAGGGGAAGACTGCCTTTCAACGTATCTCCCTCGTACCACTCAATCTTTGCGGTTTTAAGATTGGTGTCAGCGCCCTTGGCGATCATCTTTATCTTGTAATAGGTCGTGTCAGTGAAGCTGCTGTCTCCTTTGAGTTCGATATAGAGATATGGCTGCGTATCGCTTGGAGAAACAGTTGATCCGGAGATTATACCATTATTGGCGGCCTGGAAAGCTCCGCTGAATACAGGGGCTGTGTCAGCGGCGGCGGCGGCCACCCTAACCAGTGATGTCTCTACCTCCGGCTTGAATGTCAGGGCAAGAGCGGTCCCTTGTTGAGATGTGGCATACGCGATTTCACCTTCTTCTTCCACAGTATCCCAGGACTTGCCAGGTTTACCCAATTTACCAAAACTTTGAACAGGCTGGCCGGCGGCGCTCTGTCCGCCCACAGCGGATCTGCCGCTTAATGTCAGATCAAGCAGTCTTGGATTCCTGTTGTGAACTTTAATGGCATAAATCAGATAGGCATCCAGATTTTCTGAAAAGACCTCGATAAAGAGAAAATCTTCAGCCTCGAAAGTAAAGCTATTTTCCGATACAAAATAAGGCTGAACATTGGACTTTGCCTGGGCCAGGAATATTGTAGATCCACTTGGAGCAGATACCTGGACATCGACGGCGTCAGCGAGCTGGTCGCTTGGAACGAAAACATGGCCATAATTTTCAACCGCCTGCATCCAGTCCGTACTGGGAGTTCCCAGCGTTATCGCCTTAACCCCAGCGATCTGAACCCCGCTAATAGCAACATCGCTGCTAAAGCTTTCGGGCTGCGGACAGCCGCTCAGCGCCAACACGGCAATCGCGGCCAACAGCAGCGCGACACCGTTCCTCACGTTTTTCTTCATA
>JAITHQ010000258.1 GCA_031279925.1 Treponema sp.
TAACGCCCAGGGATTTGGCCGCCTTTATATATTCCCGGTGCAGGCGGTCCATGCCGCCGATCAATACCGCATACATACAAACTCCTTATAGTTAGCTTATCCTAACTAATGTTAGTAAAGAGTAACATTTCCGGTAAATAAATGTCAAGTGAATCATTGGCAAAACCGCATTTTTACCGGCTAAAATTGCAAAATCCACATATTGCAAAATTCATCTTGTTTTATTCGTGCGGAGGGTTAATATTTAGGGGCTAAACAGGTGGAATTTAAAAAAATTAAAAAAATAGTTGACAATTATAAATAATATGGTTCATTATATTTTATTCAGGAGGAAAATTTATGGCTTTTACCAAAAAAAATGTTTTGCTGTTGAGTACCGGCGTAATCATAGGTATTGCGGGAATTGCGCTGGCCCTTTTGGGGAATCCGGCCAACATGGGCGTATGCGCCGCTTGCTTTATAAGGGATATTGCCGGCGCGCTCGGCTTTGACAGCGCCGCGCCGGTTCAATACCTGCGGCCTGAAATCCCTGGATTTTTACTCGGCGCTTTCCTTATCGCTGTTTTTACCCGTGAATGGAAAGCAACGCCGGCAACTTCGCCGCTTATACGTTTTGTCATTGCGTTTTTCATTATGGTGGGCAGCCTTGTTTTTCTCGGCTGCCCGCTTCGATTGGCTCTGCGGATTGGCGCGGGCGATATGAACGCCCTGATAGGGCTGCCGGGATTTATTGGCGGAATATTTTTGGGAAGCATTTTTCTTAAAAAAGGGTTTTCCCTTGGCGATGACGATGCCGCCCAGCCAAAAAGTGCTTCAATAGCCAACGGAATGGTTATGCCGCTTTTGGCGGTCCTGTTTATCGTTTTGCTCGTTATGCGTCCCGCCTTTATCAAATTTAGCGAACAGGGGCCCGGTTCACAACATGCGCCAATAATAATTTCACTTGTTTTTGCGCTTGTTATTGGTATTTTTTGTCAAAAAAGCAATTTTTGTATTACCGGAGGCATCCGCGACATTTTTCTAATCCGCAAAGGCTGGGGCTTTGCCGCTTACATTGCAATTATAGCGGCTACATTGATCGGCAATCTTGTACTCGGCAAATTCAAACCTGGTTTTGCAGGGCAGCCAATAGCCCATAGCGAATTTTTGTGGAATTTTCTGGGGATGTTCCTGGTAGGTTATGGCTCGGTCTTGATAGGCGGCTGCCCGCTGCGTCAACTGATAAAAGCCGGGGGTGGCAATACCGATGCCGGTATTGCGGTAATCGCGTTTATTATCGCGGGGGCTGCGGCGCATAACTTTGGAATTGCCGCTTCCGCTTCCGGCGTTCCGCTTAACGGAAAAATCGCCGTCATCATTGGCATTGCGCTTGTTTCAGTCTTTGGTATTTCCTGCCGCAGACAGGCATGAGCTTTCTGCTGACTTTTTCAGATATTTACAGTTCGCTTGAGTGCCACAAAGCATTCAAGCGGGCAGGCATACAGTGCGATATAGACAATGTACCGGCGGAATTGGGCCTAAGCTGCGGTTACGCTGTCCGCTGTGAAGCGCCCGATGTTATGGTAATTAATACAACGCTTAAGGAAAACAGCATACACTATTCAAAAATAATTGCCCTAAAATAATTTTCCGCGCCGCCTAGCCCCAATCGCCTTTTTCCGCTACAATGTGCATATTCTGTTTATGCGGGGTATCAGGTGAAAGTTGTGGTTATCGGCGCCCAGTGGGGCGATGAAGGAAAAGGAAAGATCGTGGATTACCTGGCCAATGAGGCGCAGATAATTGTACGCTATGCCGGCGGGGCCAATGCAGGGCATACCATTGTGATCGGCGGGGAAGAATATGCCCTGCACCTGATTCCCTCCGGGGTGTTTTACCCGGATAAAATTGTGATCCTGGGCGCGGGCATGGTAATAGACCCGGTGGCGCTGTTCAGCGAAATACAGATGCTGGAAGACCGGGGAATCGATACCAAGGGACGAATTTTTATTTCTGACCGGGCCCACCTGGTGCTGCCCCGGTATATCCAGATTGACAAAGAGCGGGACGCGGCGCGGAAAAAACCGATTGGCACTACAGGCCGGGGCATTGGCATTACCTATTCCATGAAAAGCGACCGGGACGGTATTCGCGTGGCGGACCTGGCCTGGAAAGACAAAATGGCGGAACTTGAACCGGCGGACCGGGATTTCCTTGCGCCTTATGCGGAACGGCTGCTTTCCATGGCGGTTGATCTTTCTACCTATTTGGTGCATCGCAAAAATTCCCAGGTGCTGTTTGAAGGGGCGCAGGGGACTCTGCTGGACCTTGATCTGGGAACCTATCCATACGTGTCAAGCGGAATGTCCTGCGCCGCCGGAGCGGCGGTTGGCGGCTGTGTAGGACCGCGGGCCATCGATAAAGTGCTGGGGGTTTTTAAGGCATATTCAACCCGCGTGGGAAACGGCCCGCTGCCCAGCGAATTTGATCCCGCCGCCGAAGACGAACTGTGCCGCTTTGTCCGCGACACAGGCCGCGAGTACGGCGTTACCACCGGCAGGCCCCGGCGCTGCGGCTACCTGGACCTGGTTTCCCTGCGCTACGCCTGCCTTACCAATTCCATCGATTCCCTTGTTATGACCCACCTTGACGTATACGACACTTTTGAAGAAATTAAAGCCTGCGTTGCCTACCGCGTGGGGGAGCGGATCGTGGAAAATTTTCCCGCTTCCATAGAAGACCTTGCCAATGCAAAACCGGTACTGCGGAGTTTCCCCGGCTGGAAAAAGTCCCTTGCAGGCGCGTTAACATACGAGGAATTTCCCCTGGCTGCAATGGAGTACATTACATTTATCGAGCGTTACTGCGAAACGCCGATTGACATTGTGTCTGTAGGCTACGACCGCAAGGCGACAATTATCCGCAAAAGCCCCTGGACCCGGTAACGCCGTTTATGGACCAGATTTTAATTCTTGATTTTGGCAGCCAGACCACTCAGCTAATTGGGCGGCGTATCCGCGAAATGGGCGTGTATACCGAAATTATCCCCGGCGATTCGGCGCTTCCTTTAATGATGCCTAACGGAGATATAAAGGGAATCATTTTATCCGGCTCGCCTGAGTCCGTTTATGAATCGGGCGCCGCGCCTGACAAAAAAATCTACGACTGCGGCCTGCCCCTTTTGGGAATCTGTTACGGCCTGCAGCGCATGACGCACGATCTGGGCGGGCAGGTTAAGCCCCTGCCAAAGCGGGAATACGGGCGAATCGGCGTAAGCATTAAAAAGGGGGGGGGCTCCCCCCCCCGCTCCAGCCCCGCCTTCGGCGGGTCTTCCGCTTCCCCCCTCAGCGGGGGGGCTCCCCCCGCAACGCCCCCCGGCCCTGCAGAGCGTTTCCTTGAAGGTCTAAAAGATACCTTTACCGCATGGATGAGCCACGGCGACACCCTTACCCGCCTTGCGCCGGGCTTTGCCGAAGCTGGAACCAGCGAAACCGGCTATCCGGCGGTAGTTGTCCACGATACAAAACCCTGGTTTGGCCTGCAGTTCCACCCGGAGGTAAGCCACACCGAAGGCGGGAATGATATTCTTGCCGCCTTTGTCTTTGGCGTATGCGGCTGCGCCGCAGGCTGGAGCCTGGAACATTATGTAGAAGAAACCCGCGCTTTTCTTGCTGAACGCATTGGCAAAAATCCGGCGCTGCTTTTGATTTCTGGCGGCGTGGATTCCACCGTGGCCGGGGCGCTGCTGCTTAAAACCCTGCCAAGTGATCAGGTGCATTTAATGTACATGGACACCGGCCTTATGCGCAAGGACGAAACCAAAACAGTAAAGGCAAGCCTCCAGCGGCTGGGTGCAAAGCACATACACATCGTGTACTGCGAGCATGAATTTTTAAACGCCATTAAAGGCTTAAGCGATCCCGAGGCAAAGCGCAAGGCCATAGGCGATTTATTCATCACGATCCAGGAGCGGGAAGTAGCCCGCCTGGGCCTGCCCGATTCGTATTTTCTTGCACAGGGAACGCTTTACACCGACCTTATCGAAAGCGGCAAAGGGGTAGGCAAAAAGGCCCGACTGATCAAAAGCCACCACAATGTCGGCAGCCCCCTGGTGGAGGCCAAACGCAAAGCGGGCAGGATAATCGAGCCTTTGGACAAACTGTACAAAGACGAAGCGCGCCGCCTGGGCAGGTTTTTGGGCGTTGACGAAGAAGTAGTACGCCGCCACCCCTTTCCGGGGCCGGGCCTTGCGGTGCGCATTTTGGGCGAAGTAACCAAAGAAAAATGCGACATTTTGCGCGAAGCCGATGCCATTTATATAGAAGAATTAAAGCGCCGCAAAAGCCCCGGCGGCCAAAGCCTGTACGATGCAATTTGGCAGGCATTCGCCGTGCTGCTGCCGGTCCGTTCCGTGGGCGTTGCCGGGGACGCGCGCAAATACGGCTGGGTGCTTGCCCTGCGGGCCATTACCAGCGCAGACGGCATGACCGCCGACGTATACCCCTTTGCAGCCGGCGATCTGCTGGAAATAGCCACCCGTATTACCAACACGGTAAAGGACATTGGGCGGGTTACTTACGATATTTCAAGCAAGCCGCCGGCAACCATTGAATGGGAGTAAGTTGCTTAAAAAAAGCCTTTTTTGGCTGGTAGTTTTTTTCGCTTGTCATAATAACTTTCACCTCAAATTCCACAAAACCGTCAAATTTTTCGCTGCTCTGCTATTCTTATAATTGGCGCTGTTCAGGAACCAGCCTGGTTTCAGGACAAGCCCGATATTACAAAATACAGGACCGTTATGATATTAACCAGGGATTCAAAAATAATCGAATGGAACGAAGAATTGTCGGTCGGCATCGCATCCATGGACAACCAGCACCGGATGCTGTTAATGATGATTAACGATATTTGCACCGGACAACTGTATTGCGGACAATTCGCGGATGCTCGTTTTGTAACAAGCGTCTATCAAATTCTGGATTTTTTCAGGAAGCATTTTGTTGCCGAAGAACTTGTTATGGAAAAAATAAAATACCGTTTTCTGGAAAAGCACCGGCAGCAGCACCGGCAATTGTTAAAGATTCTACTAAGCCTGTTAAAAAAATACACTGCGGGGCAGCAATATTCCTCGTTTAAATTTATCCGCTTCCTGCGCGGCAATGTGCTTAACCATGTTGCTGTTTTCGATAAAAAATACGGAAACCTGTAAACAAAACAGCGCCTGGCGCCATTTTGGGTTTTCCGGTTTTCCCTTATATAGTTGTTCCCCTTAAGAATAACTAAAAAAGGTCCACGGATTACATGGGTTAACACGGATTTCAGTTCCCCAGAACCGGTATAATCCATGAAAATCCGTGCAATCCGTGGATTTTTCAAGAATCCGCCTGTTCCATGGCAAGAAGCTAAAATCGAGCTTCGTCTTTATTAAGTGGATTGACTATAGAGGCTGTTGCAAAACTTCAGTTTTGCAACAGCAACCGCTGAAAAATGCAGTTTTGTAGCCCGTAGGGCGAAAAACTGCAAGGGCCTGTGCAAAACTAACCGAGTTTTGCAACAGGCTCTATATTACCGGCGTTTTTCCCGGATAATTTTAATATTCTTTAAGTAGTACTGCCTGCCCGCCGGCACACCATTTGCGAAAGTTAATTCCCTAAAATATTCCCTGCCTTTTACCGTGACTGTCTGCTGCTGAAAGAGTATCAGTTTTTTTTGTTCCTGTGGTTCTATATACCATTCCCTGTGCCCGCCGCTTATAACCAGCGACCGCATAGGGCCGCTGCCCACCATACGGACCATTCCGCTTGCCAGTACCTTTGCGGCGGGCGCTTCCCGCGCCCCCCATGCAGATACATTTATGCCAAAAAGCAAAACCAGCGCCGCGCTGCAAATACTAATTCTTGACACGGTTCAACAGTTTTATGGGCGGCTTTTCCAGCGCCGGTTCCCTGCGCCGGCCAACAATATCCCAGGCATCCACAACCAGCGGGCCGGAAAAGCCCTTAAGCGACCGGTATCCAGACGGGGAAGGGCTTCCAGGAGCGCCGGTTAGGTATCCCGTTTCGGAACTTTTTGTGCCATCGGAATTACCGTTAAAAGTAAGCAGAACATCCCCGCTGTATGGCGCGTTGGGATAAATGTAAGAAGCTGTTTGGGAAAGCCCCGCATATTTTATACTGTTGCTGCCCGGATTGGCAGGCGGACTATATGGAAAATTAACAATACTGCTGTATACCCCTTCGCCGGGATAAAGCGGGGTTCTATTCCCCTGAACATTTAGCATTTTTACCTTAATGGTTTTAAGGTCTGGGTCGTCCTTGTATCCATAGGTGTTGGAATCGGCAATATAGTTGGCGGCAAGCCAGGCTCCAAGCAGTTTTTCCCAGCTGGCCCAATTGGAATTGATCTCTTTTGCCACCCGCGTTACCGCCTGGTAATCGGCATAATCCGAAGTGATAATATTATAAAGCAGCTTTTGTTTTAAATCGTTGTCTGCCTGGAGGTACAGCCAGCGGAAAAAGAGGTATACCGTGGCGTATTCATCCATTATGGAATCAGGCTCTTCCTGGTGATTATCCCACACAAAAAAATTATTCCCTTTGGCAATAGTCCCCGCCGGGTCGTCCTTAAACCAGCTTAATTTATCCGCCGGGTTTTTTTGCAGATACAGGTATTCCGCCTGGGAAGAAAGCCCTTCGTCAATCCAGGTGTCCATTGGGTCCCTGTCAAGCACCCATGTGGTAACAAAATTAATTAAATGCTGCAGTTCGTGGGCAAAGGTTGCATAGGCCTGTTCACGTTCACTGGCAAGGCCGGGATTCGTATCCACATATATCATATCCCTGCCATTGGAATAGTACTGGGAATTTTGTAATCTGCCCCTTTCATAAAAATTTGCAGACGAAAAATATCCGGCGGTATACGAATTATTTACGCCTTTCTTAAAACCGTCCTTAATATCCAAAAGCAGAATAGTAAGTTTCCCGTCTCCATCGGTCAGCCAGTCAGCCAGGTCCATAATATTATCAAACGTGATTTGGCTGTTGATGTGATCAACAGTGAAATTTTTCATGCTAAAGGCATCCACTACGCGCTGATAAATCGAATTGTCATATTCATTGGCAATGGATTGCGCCAATTCAGCGGAAATACCCGCTCCGCGCTCCGCCCACACAACGGACTTTTTGCCTTCGTACAGTTTATCCGCTTTAAGCTCATAATCATTGTTTGTAACAAAATTCCGGGCATAAAAAACACCATCCGAATTATTGGCAGCGTTTTTATTTTGATTGGTAAAAAAAATATCCGTACAGGACGCCAAAAGAAAAACAGCCAATGTCAACAGCGACATATTTCTAAATTTTGTCATATTTATTCCTTATCATTGTATTCAATAATCTTAGTATAACACATATTTAAAGCAGAATCTACCTGCAAAGGCGCCAGGCGCTTAAGGGCAAGGCATTACGGATACAATATCCAGACAGTAGGAGCTATGCAAGCATCGCCCAACTCCCTTCCCCCCACTTGCCCTATCCGCTTTTCTTTACTATATTCTAAACTATGGACGATATACTTCCCCCTACCAACGACTGGATTTTCAAACTCATCTTTGGGGACAAGCGCAACCAATGCGGTCGAAGCGGAAGGAGGAGTTTGAAATGGCAGCGGAAAAGACCCCAGAGATACGGAAAGCGGTAAATACGCTGTATGAATTGAGCGCGGACGAGCGGACGCGGGCGGAATACGAGATGCACATGCGGGCGGTACGAGACCGCGCCTGGCTAAAAGCCGAAG
>JAITHQ010000058.1 GCA_031279925.1 Treponema sp.
TGTTCAGAATTACAACTTGTCTATCATGGGACTTCCTGTACCGCTTGGAAGGAAGTAAACGCATGGAGGATAGCGCATGGGTACGATGAGTCCTGTGCGTTATCCCCCGCTTGGCGGAACATTATTTGCGGAGATACAAATGAAATATATTATACCTGTTATGCTGGTTATCCTGCCAGAACGAGGCCCGCTGGTATCCCGCCGCTGACGTGGAGATTGCCCATTACTACGAGTACGCCGATACATCCGGGCCTAAACTGGCCGTAACCCTGGTCATCCACAACACCGGCGATACGTCCATCCTGTCCAGCACCGTTACCCTGCGGGCGGCCACCAATAAGCGAAAGTATCTGCAAACCGCCGCCTCAAATGGAAAAATCATCCCCGGCGGTAAAGTCGCCCTGACCGTCTCGCTGGCCTTTCTGGAGCCGGACGAGCAGGTAAACCAGGACGGAATCAGCATCTACAGCAGTTTCTTTGATTAGCCGGAGGGCGGCATGGAAATATTTATGTTTTTGGCGCTTACCCGCCTGCTGGTTTCGGAAGAAGAACTGCGCTTTGCTACAATGTACAAACAGGGTTACGATACCTCCTGCGGAATCGCCGTTACCGCATCGCTCCTTAACTATTACTGGAATGTCCCCGTTACGGAACCGGACCTTTACCAGACCATGATCCTGGACCGGCTTGACGGCGAAGCGGCAGCCTACACCATTACTTTTTATGACATCATGCAGTATACGCAAACCCGCCAAATCGCGGCCAGGGCCTACAAAATGGACTGGAATACCCTTGGCGATTCGCTTGAAAAAGGCTATGCCCCTATCATCATCCATTACGAAAAACCCCGGCCCTACTTTGCCCTTTTGCTGCGCCTGCTCGATAACTATGCACTCGCGGCAGACCCGGCCAACGGTTTAGAAATCGTGGATAAAACTACGTTCGAGAAAAACTATTCCGGCAATGCCCTGCTCACCGCGTTCCGGGACATTCAGAAAAACACCGGCCTTATCGAACAAATTACCGGGGAAAAAACCCGGCGGCTGCATATTCTGCAAGACCTGGCCCGTTCCCGGAGGCGATGGTGAAAAAAGCGTTACTGTCATGGCTTGGGCTGCTGGCCGGAGCGGCTCTCTGGGCGGCGGACCCCGATTACCAGCGCTACGATCTGGTTCGGGAGCCCAGCGAGCTTCTTGTTGAAGGTTCCTTTCATTATTGGGCGGAAGAGACGGATGCGCGTGATTTCCATACCCTGCTTCTGGGCGTGAGCGCGGAATACTCCTTCAAAACCAGCCACAGCGTTTCGTTCAGCCTGCCGTACACATTGGGCCTGTACAACAACCCCGATTCCCGGCAAAAAGAGTACTATTCTTTTGGCGATCTGCGCCTGTCGTATGAATACTTGAAGCGGTTCAATCATATCAATCTTTTCTTCGGCCCCCTGGTAACAATCCACTGTCAACAATTTAAGCGTATCCGGCGGGGGCGTTGCGGGGGTGGAACCCCCGCATGGGGGGTAGCGGAAGCCCGTAGGGCTGGAGCGAGGGGGGCTTCCCCCCTCTTAGAGCCTGTTCAAAATCTGGAATTTTGGCGTTGCAAACGTCAAAATTCTACCTTGCAGGCTCGAAAAGAGCCCGAAAATCGGGATTTTTGCGGTCAATAGACCGCAAAAATCCACAATTTGAACAGGCTCTTAGTTTTTCTTAAGTTGTTGACAGTGGGTAACGATCCCCCTCGCGGAACAGAACGAATATGCGGCGCGGGAAGGGGTTTATTTGGCAGGTGACGGCAGATATTCGATAGGGGCGGGCGTATCCGTAACCGGCATCCGTGACCCGGTCGTGTGGAACGCGGGTTTCCAGTATACTGTGGGTCTGCCAAAGCAGGAGCGGGTTTACCGTTCATGGCAGCCGGGCAACATACAACTGTCCGCGGGTTTTTCAGATTTGCTCAACTACCGTTTTGGTTTTTCCTTTGCGCTGACCCAGCAGATTGGCCTTCCGGCGATAATGGGGGACCACATAGACCCGGCGGGGGTTTTGGAGCCTGCAAGGTAGAATTTTGGCGTTTGCAACGCCAAAATTCCAGATTTTGAACAGGCTCTTAAGCAGCGCCAAAGGTGAATTGATGATTTTGTTTGAAAAAGACACGGTACGCCTTTCCGTTGAAACGTCCCTGTACCCGCTCAACAGACCTTTCTTGCTTGGATTAGTCTACGGGCACAAGTTCGATTTAAGCGCCAAAAGCGGCGGCCTGAAAAGGCATGAACAAACGAGGTAACGCAAAGTCGCCCACCCACAAAAAGCCTGTTGTTGCTCTTTTTGTGGGGAATGGGGAGTATAGCGTTTTCCACGGCCATGGCTTTTACGGCATAAGCCGTGGCCGCCGGTTTCAGGGCCTATCGCCCTGTAATGGTATCCACAAGAGCCGTTGGCTCTGGAAATAGGTTTTACAAGCGGTTTGTATCGGGCAGCGCGCTGGTATCCTATTGGCTTTGTTGAAAATTAACCGTTTTCGGTATATGTTACGAATTTGATACGGCTTCTTCGCTGTGGCTGCCTGATCCCCCTGTATAGTTAAAATAAGGAGTAAAAAATGAAAGAGACAGCTATGTACGCCAAATACAATCAGGCGGGAAACAGGGTTATTTACGATTTATTAAGCAAGATGTCCAATGAGGAACGGGAAAAGGACAGGGGAAGCTATTATGGCAGCCTTTCTGCTTTGTTCCGCCATGTTATCTGGGGAACACGGCTTTTCCTGGGCGTGTACAAAGAAGCGCTTGTCAATAACACTGCGGCCTTAAAGGCGATTGCCGGCGCCGAGAAATTCCCCATGCCGCCGGAAGGCATTTTAAGCACAGATCAGTGGAAGAAACTGGACGCGACACTGAAAGCCGCCGATGCCGCCTATGTGGGTATGGCAGAAGCTGTCAGCGCCGCCGAGCTTGCGCAGCCGCTGAAAATTGACTGGTACGGGGGAAAGCCTCCATCGGTTCCGCTTTCTTTTATGTTAAGCCAGCTTTTGGTTCACAACACCCACCATCGGGGACAGATTTCCCAGATACTCGACTCACTCAAGATCGATAATAACTATTCGGGGATTAACGTTACATTTTTGTGAAAAATGGCGGTTAAATCCCAGGGGTAAATTCCACCAAACCCCACGCCCAAAACCATTGCCCCTGACCAAAAGCAGGGGCAGGGTTTTCTGTTGTGGCGGCCTGTTCCCTTTGGGTTACCCGGATACAACGGTTTCAGCCGCCTTTGCGTTATCCGGGTTTTCTGATTTCGGCTGTCCGCTGCGGTTGATGTATTGTTTCAGCGCGGCGAACCCCCGCCCGACTACGGGAACACGGCCGGATGAAAGGTCTTGATCCGTTATCTCATCGTCAAAACTGGGGATGTTCTGTTTTTCTAAAGCCTTCAATTTTTCCGGCGTCCATTTGGCGCGAATTTCTGACGACGTCATAATAGTTTCATTCTTGCGTTTTCATATCTTTTGCTCCATATTTTTTCATGAACTTGAAAAAGTGCTATTACTCGAATCTTGCCATTGCGCGGCGTCCAGCAAAGACACAGCCGCAATTCGCCAACCAGACCGAACGACAGAAATCTATCCTCGCCATAATCATGCCGATTATCCTGGCGGGTTTTGACATTCGGATCCGCCAGAACGAATTCGGCAATCTCGAAATCAAGCCCATGCTTGGCGATGTTCGCCTCGCGTTTGTTTTCATCCCATTATAAATTGCTTATCTTCGTTTACTTCTGTTAGTACCCAAAAAGGTGCCTGTCACCCCCTGCGCTCACATTAATCTTAGCACAGGCGGGTTTGATATAAATAATAACGGCAATTCACAAGCACACAATAATCTTCAACCATATATTACTTGCTATATGTGGATAAAGAACAGGATAGTATTTTTACTTTTTGTTTATTTTCACGACAATATCGTTCCAGCTTCCAGGATTTAAACAAAAAAATAAAATTTTATGTTTGCCAGATACTAGCAATTCGTCTACAGCCTTGATTACACCATACGGACCTTTTGATACATAGTCATAAATAATATAATCATTGAATTGTATAATACCACCATCTTTTACTTTGTTTAGTAATACAGTAATATCTTTTTTTACACTTTCATAATCGTGGCCAGCATCTAAATACACATAATCAAAATAATCATCGTTGAATACACTTAATACTTCCCATGAGAATCCTTTCTTGATGCAGAATACTCCTTTATTTATTTCTGCTTTATATTTTTTTTCGATATAATCTACATGTTCTAAATTTAAATCTGTAAAATCAGTTCTATTTCTGAATAATTCATTCCCGGGACTCCCCTCAAAAATGTCGATAGCGTAAAATTTTGAGGGTTCTAAATTATCAATTATTTTTCTACTGAAATCTCCATAGGCAACTCCAACTTCTGCCACAATTCCTCCTTTGGGTAATAACGTTAAAGCAAAATCACGATTGGGTAATAACCTGGCATTTTGCATAGTATCATACGGCAAAGGAAGTCCTTGTAAAATTTCTAGGTTTTTAGAATTTCGCTGTATATCATATCCCAGCAGTTTAAATATATTTTTCACCATTTTTTTAATAATATTTTCCATATAATTTTCCCGTTTATAGTCCTTTGAAATTTTATTTTTACAGGGCAACGCCCCACATTTACCAAAGCAAAAAAGCCTTTCAACTCCATTTAGGAGTATTGGTAATTATAGCGGCATCTTCCTTTTGGGATTTTTAATAGCGTTTTCACGGTTTCCATTTTTCACCCCTTCATTATTTGCGGGTAATTTTTAAAGCAGTCGTCCACCAACGGGGTGTTTTTTACTGCCTATAGATTAGGCTTAGTATGGGGTAATTCAAAAGTTTGTCAATAGGGCGCAATGCGTCATAATTTTTCTAACCCAGGAGGGGCGGAAGCGTCATAATAAAAATCTAACCCAAAAAATTACACTGGTTTCACGAGAGGTGAAACCGAATGGGGTTAGAT
>JAITHQ010000065.1 GCA_031279925.1 Treponema sp.
CTGGAATTTTGGCGTTGCAAACGCCAAAATTTTACCTTGCAGGCTCCAAAAGAGCCCGAAAATCGGGTTTTTTGCGGTCAATAGACCGCAAAAAACCACAATTTGAACAGGCTCTTAAAGTTCCCTCGCGTAAGCGGGTTCTTGGGTATTAACCCCTCCGCACGAATAAAGGTGGGGAAAAGGAACAACGATGCCAGAGTCACGTTTTTGTGGTATAGTTACCGGAACATTGACGCCTGTTCCTCAATGCGGCGGCGCATGAAAATTCTCTGCGTTTCCGACCAGATCGACCCGTTGGTGTACTCCGCTTCTATACGGGATCGTTTTGCCGATGCGGATATGGTGCTTTGCGCCGGGGATTTGCCGCTGGATTACCTCGATTTTATTATGTCCAGCCTGAACAAGCCCCTGTTGTTTGTGTTCGGCAACCACCATGTCGAGGAAATGCGGTATTTTAACTGGATGCCGGAGGCGTTTCTTGCTGGCAGGGACGGCGGCGAGTACCAGGGGTCCGGCGCAATCCATGTAGGGTCCAATATCAAAATTGAAGAAGGACTTATCGTGGCCGGTCTTGGCGGTTCCATGCGTTATAACCGGGGGGCGAACCAGTTCACCGATTTCCAGATGTACCTTGAAATTATAAAACTTATCCCCCGCTTGCTCTGTAACCGGCTGTTCCGGGGGCGCTATGTAGATATCCTGCTTACCCACGCCCCGCCCAAAGGCATTCACGACAAAAACGACAAGTGCCACTGGGGCTTTAAGGCGTTTCTGTGGTTTATGAAGGCGTTCAAACCAAAGTACCTTGTTCACGGGCATATCCACCTGTACGATCTATCCGATGTCCGCTGTACCCGCTGGAGCGATACAACGGTAATCAACGCCTACAGTCATTACATAATCGATACTAACGAAGGAAATTAAAAATGAGTAATCAAATTGTGAAAACCCAGGCGGCTGCTGATTTTACCCGCGCAAGGGGGCGGGCAATACTTTCCCAGATTCAGCATTTTATGAATACCGACCGGGACCGGCTGCTTTCGTTTAACGACGTAAAGGACATCCTTAAGCCGAAAAACCAGGTGTTCCGGGGAACCCAGACCATACCGATAAAACTTATTATTGGAAGCGAAGGGCGTTACCGGGATTTTAACAAATACTTTCTTCCCAAAGCGGATCACCTGCGCAGCAGGTGGGAGCGGGTAGACGAGGCCCACCACCAGGATATTATCCTGCCGCCCATTCAGTTATACGAAATTGGCGGGGTGTATTTTGTCCGCGACGGCAACCACCGGGTCTCGGTGGCAAAAACGCAGAACGTGGAATTTATCGATGCGGAAGTAATAAGCCTTGCCACGGAGATCAGCATCACACCATCCATGACAACGGACCAGCTGCGCGAGGCGCTTATTGCGTACGAAAAAAGCATCTTCTACGAAAAAACGAATTTTGGCGAGCTTGCGGGCGACATGGGGCTTAACTTCAGCACGCCCGGCAGCTATGATGTAATCTACAATCATATTCTGGTACACAAATATTATTTAAACGAAACCAGGGAAGAGGAAATTCCTTTTTCAGAGGCGCTTGTTTCCTGGTATAAAAATGTGTATAGTCCGGTAATAGCGATTATCCGGGAACAGTGGCTTTTGGCCAATTTCCCCGGCAGGACCGGGGGTGACCTTTATGTGTGGATTGTAAAGCACTGGGATTTCCTTAAGAAAAAATACGGCGGCTATTCGCTGGCCGCGGCTGCGGGTGACTTTTCCAGAAAATACGGGCAAAACCGGGGAAAAATTTTCAGGTTTCTGTCGCTGCTTGCCGACCGGATATTTGGTTTTTGCGGCGGGAAAAAAGCCAAAAAAGGCGGCGCTATTAAAAGAAACAGTGTTAATACTGATACTAATACTACTAACTGACACAAGGAAGGTGTTATGGGCATTTTATCGATTCAGTCCCATGTGGTGTATGGTTATGCGGGAAACACGGCTGCGGTGTTTCCCATGCAGCGGCTGGGGCGCGAAGTATGGGCAATCAATACGGTTGAATTTTCCAATCATACCGGCTACGGCGCGTGGCGGGGAAAGGTTTTGGGGGCGGAACTTGCCGAAGAGCTGGTCATTGGCCTAGAGGATCGGGGGGCGCTTCCCCGCTGCGAGGCGGTGCTTTCAGGCTATCTGGGCGACGCATCTGTAGGGCAGGCGATAATTGATGCGGTGCGGCGGGTGCGGAAAGCCGCGCCAAAGGCCCTGTACTGCTGCGATCCGGTAATGGGCGATGTGGGCCGGGGTTTTTACGTTAAGCCGGATATTCCCGATATGTTTAAAACCGATCTGGCGCCGCTGGCGAATATTATTACACCTAACCAATTTGAGCTTGAAGCTCTTACCGGGATCAACACGGAAACAATAGACAATGCCCGCAAAGCTGTTGACATGCTTCACGAAAAGGGGCCGGGCATCGTGCTGGTTACCAGTTACCGCCACAGGGGCGAAGCCGAAGGACGCATCGGTATGCTGGCATCCGATAAAACGGGCCTTTACCGGATCAGCACGCCGGAACTGCCAATCGGCGCGGGCATGGCCGGTTCGGGGGATATGACCGCCTCGGTTTTTCTTTCCCGCTACCTTGAAACCGGTGACCTTAAAAAAACACTGGAACTCTGTACCGCTTCGGTTTACGGCGTTCTGGAGGCAAGTTATCTTTGGTACAACAGCGGAAATAACGCCGCAAAGAACGGCCCCATGGAATTACGCATAATTCAGGCTCAGGATGAGCTAAGTTCACCGTCAAACGGGTTTCGGGCGGAAAAACTTTAGCCCAATGAAGTCATGGACAAACCGGGACTGGACCAGGGAACGCCCCTATGAACGATTTTTTGATTTCATCGCCCCGGACGCCGACCGTTTCCAGATACTGCGGGAGCATGTCAAGGGACTGGGGCTTAATTCCGTGGTTATCCCCATTAAAGGGAACTATCATTTTTTTATTTTTCCAGCGGGCTACAACCTAAAGCCTTCTACAGGCGGGGTTTTACCATTCAGGGGGCAAAGCCCGGTAATTCTGGTGGCCCACTATGACCGGGTTCCAGGCAGCCCTGGCGCAAATGACAACAGCGCGGCGGTTTTCCAACTGCTCAAGACGGCGCTCCGGCTGGGGGAGCAGGGGGTGGATTATTGGATTATTATTTTTACCGATAAAGAAGAGTTGGAAGCCGGTGAGGGAATTCAGGAGCAGGGGGCCTTTGGGCTTGCGGAAAAACTTAAGTCCTGCGGCCTGGGCGAGGCGCGGGTGTTCAATTTTGACGCCTGCGGCACAGGCGATACTTTTGTATTTTCCAGCACCAGCGACTACCTGCTTGCACGCGATCAGCGGCCCGGACTCCGCAGGGTAAAACAGGTTATTACCGCCCTGCGGGAACACGCCCTTGGCACGGCCCGGTATCTGCGCCTGAACCAAGTATTGTCTATTCCCACCCCTTTTTCCGATGACGCCGGGTTTCTCCGGGCCGGCTTCCCCGCCCAGACGGTTACCATTCTTCCTGCCGGCGAAGCAAGCGCCCTTGCCATGATGCTGCAGAACCAGCCCGGCTTTGCCGATTTTCTTATATCCAGTTCAAGCGCTCAATTTGACCGTATGCTGCTCCCCGAAACATGGCGCTGTCTTAACAGCCCTTCCGATAACCACGATCGCCTAACGCCTTGTTTTTTTGACAAAATTGTCCTCTTTGCCATAGAACTCTGCCGGGGCTGGCGCAGGTGACGCGAAGCAGGGAACCTATTGGCCAACTAAAACGCCAAGCTGCCCGCATGATCCCATTACGCTCCGGCCTTTGCGGAAACGGCGGGTAACGTTCAGTCCTTGCGCTTCCAGCCGGGCGGCGAAATATTCAATTTCCCGCTCCGTTGGTTCACGCAGGTCCTTCCCCTCGAATTTCAGGCCCTTTACCGGATTCCAGGGGATAAGGTTTACCACTGTATCCAGCCCTCTGGCAAACCGGGCGAAAGCCGCCGCGTCTTCACTGCGGGTATTTACTCCCCCCAGCAGCGCAGCCTCAAGCGTCAGCCGCCCGCCGCCTTTTTGCTGAAAATAGGCCAGCGCCTCTTTTACCCCGGCAAGCGGATACGCTGCGGTAATGGGCATCAAACGCCGCCTAAGGTACTCATCGGCAGTGGTCAAGGAAAGAGCCAGCCGTACGTCTGGACCATTGCCGGCAATATCGGTAATACCCCCGCTGATGCCGCAGGTAGAAACCGTTATCCGCCGCTTTGAAAAACACATTCCCTCTTTAGCGCTGATTACGGCAAGCGCCCTGCGGAGCTCCGCCAGGTTTAGCAGCGGCTCACCCATACCCATAACGACGATGTTGTCAATGGCCTGCCCCTCTCTTTCGGCGGCCTCACGCAAAAACAAAAACTGTTCTACAATTTCGGCTGCGGTTAAATTGCGCAGAAAGCCAAGGCTTCCTGTTTTGCAGAACACACAAGCCGCCGGGCAGCCGGCCTGGGTAGAGAGACATGCCGTCCGGCGATTCCTGCCGTCTCTAAGCAGTACCGCCTCAACCATTGCTCCGCCGGCAAGGCCAATTGCAAGTTTGACCGTACCGTCCCCGCCGTCAAGACGTTTGTCGACTCTGCTTTCCCTCAGCAAAAAACGGCCTTTCAATTCTTCCCGCAACGAAAGGGGCAGATCGCTCATTTCGTCGAATGTTGTAATACCGGCGGCTATCCATCTGAAAATTTGCGCCGGGCGGAAACGGGGAAGGGGGGCGAGGCGGGCGGCCAGTTCGTCAAACGGCAGTCCGGCGATAGCGGTTTTTT
>JAITHQ010000131.1 GCA_031279925.1 Treponema sp.
ATTCCCCTTGACGCCTATCGGGGATACCTTGGAATAAAAGAATACCATGCGAACAGTTTCATTCCGTTAAAGTCAAGTAAAAACCACAAGCTAACTAAACGAGAAAAGGCTTATAACAAAAGGCTTGCCAGGAGGCGGGTGGTTATTGAGCATATCAACGCTAAGATAAAAACATTCAAGAGCATGTCATATCCTTATCGGGGTCATTACTGTAACCTTCATTCTCTGAGAATGACTTTAATTTGCGGTTTTATAAACTATGATAAGAGAGCTTAGGCGGTTATTAAACAAGTCCAATATTTATCCCTTATAATTATTCTATATGTATTATCATTTACGTTAAATACAATTAAGTCATAATCCAATTCTTCATCTATGCCTAAATATAATTTATCCATTGCATTTTCGGAATATTCTTTATCAACCGAATTGACTTTGCCTATACTAAGTCCATTTGCCATCCTTACTTTAAAAAAAACATAATCTTTAGAATGTTCAAGGAGATCAAAATATTCGATAAGGTTTTTTAATGCTTCTGTTTCTTCTTCTAAAGTAAGTTCTTTGGCAAATTCTTTTGATTTGTTGCATGATAGAATACTCATAAAAACAAATAAAATTAGACCTGTCTTCTGCGACATGAGAAAATTATTACCTATTTTTTTTGTCCAGCATTATTTTAATATTTCGAAAAATGTCAGACCAAATGGCGCATAACTATAATTGACGGCAAATATCGAGCGGCCTTCTACTCCGCAGTGAGCGAACCAGTTTTGAAACTGGTCAACTGCTTGAACTTTTTCAGATTGAACGGCAACTCCCCGGAAAGCCCCGGCTGTGAATCGCCGCCGCTTGCCTACTCTGATTGCACCCTGAAGCCGTATGGCCCGGTTTCATGGCTGTCGTAACCCCACACTTTAATAATGTAACATTTTCCGGCCTCGCCGTTCCAGTTAATCCGGGCATTGCTGTCTTGGCCGCCATCATCATTCTCCGCAAGTTTTGCCCTATCGGTGTCATATAGTTCCATGCGGGTATCAAGCCTGCCAGAGGTTTCAAAGACCAGCGGCATGTTTACCGGGGCGGTAACGATAAACCAGTCAACGTCATTCTGATGCAAGGTACGGGACACCCATCCGCCGCCAATTTCAACGGTCAGCGCATCGTCCATACTGTCGGTTTCGTAATTATCCACGGTTATAGAAGAGGTATCTGAAGAAGAGTCCCTGCGGACGCTTTGCGATATTTCCTCGATAAGGACCGAAACGTGCAGGTCAGTATGCCACACGCCAATTACCGTCGATGCGGAATTATTCGTAAGCCTGGTATATATCCGCATGGTATTACCCAGCCTGAGTAGTTCGCCGGAAACGGTGTAGCCGCCCGGTCCGGCGGGCGTTACCCGGGTTATATCCTGAATAACATACCCTACGCCGCTTTTTCCCGCAAGCACACTTAACAACTCGTTCTGACAGTAAAGGCCCAGGGAGGAAGCGCCGCCCATAAACCCAAAGCTGCCTACCTTCACCCTGCTGTCCTTTGGAAGGGAGGCAAGCCGTGTACTGACAAGAGCGCCCAGTTTGGCGATTTCCGCATCAAGCTGCATTATACTTTCAGCCTGCGCCGCTTCCTCCGCGCCAATCCCGGTTACAGGCACACACAACCACAGCGAAAAAAATATCGCCGCTGCCGCAAAAAACTGTTTCATAGTTTTCTCCTTAAATATTATCAATATCCTCGATTGGATTTAATCAGCGCTTCCTTAGATTGACTACCCCACTATCAACAACTTAAGCGTATCCGGCAGGGGCGTTGCAGGGGTGGCCCCCCGCGTGGGGCGGCCTAAAGGCCGCCTACCGGTTTTGGCATACAGTGGCGCCTACTGGCGCTACACCGTGCTAACGTTATTCAACTACGCCCCTTGACGGGGCGCGGATACTTGGTGAAATAGCGGAAGACCGCAAGGCTGGAGCGGGGGGGCTTCCTCCCTCCTATAGCCTTCATTCCCCGCCAATGATACGCGCCGCTTCCTCAAAGGAAAGCCCGTCACAGTTCCGCCGTTGGGCAATATCCCGAACTGCAAGCCCATCCCGCAGCGGCTCCGCACCGGGAATAATCACATATTGCAGGCCCTTTTTTTCGGCAAGCATAAACTGCTTTACCAGTTTACCATCCTGCGCTTCTTCCAAAAAAACCTCGCAGGGAATCCCCGTCTGCCGAAACCTGCCGGCAAGCGCCTGGTATAAACCGCTTTGCCCTGCATTGACACAGGCAATGGCCGCCCGCGCACAGCCCTCCGCGCCAGGCAGCCTGCCCAGGCTTTCCAGGGCGGCAATCATCCGGTCAAGACCAATGGAAGAGCCTACGCCGCTGATCCGCGTTTTGGAGTACAGGCCGGCAAGGTTATCGTAGCGGCCCCCGGAACAGATGGAGCCAATGCCGGGAAGCTCCGTAAGGAAAGTCTCGAAAACCACGCCGGTGTAGTAGTCAAGCCCTCTGGTGATGGAAGGATCAATCGAAAAGGAATCGCCCGCGCCGGCATCAAGCATAAAGCGGCGCAGCAGGGCAAGCCGTTCCGATTCAGGGGATGCGCCGCCGGAAAGCGCCGTTATGCGATCAAGGGTTTCCTGAAAGCCGCCGGCGGCCGCGCCGCCTGCGCCGGTAAAATCGAGTATCTTCCCCGCGTTTGAATCGCCTGCAATTTCCGCAAGAAGCCGCCTTGTTTCATCAAGACCGGTTTTGGCCAGCTTGTCCACCGTACGAAGAATATCCGCCGATTTTTCGATTATTCCAATATGTGCAAGAAAACGATTGAACAGGCCGCGATGGTTCACACGGATACCCACGCCAAGGCCAAGGTTTTGCAGGGTGGATTGTATCATCAAGAGAATTTCAAAATCAGCGGCGGGACTGTCGCTCCCGATAATATCAAAATCACACTGGGTAAATTCCCGGTAACGCCCCCGCTGGGTGTTCTCGCCCCGCCACACCTTGCCAATGTGGTAACGCTTAAAAGGAAAGGCGATTTCCCCCTGATGCAAAGCCACAAAACGGGCAAAGGGAACAGTCAAATCAAAACGAAGGGCAACATCCCGCTCCCCGTTGTCCTTAAAACGGTATATCTGTTTTTCAGTCTCACCGCCGCCCTTGCCCAGCAAAATCTCCGCATATTCAAGGGCGGGCGTATCAATGGGGACAAAACCAAAGGAACGGAACGACGCTTCTATCTTTTCGGTTAAGTTCCGGCGGACAATTTCAGCCGGGGGCAGAAAGTCCCTAAAGCCTTTCAGGACTTTTGGTTCAATAAGCGCAGCCATTTTATTCAGTCTGCCGCATTCATCTGAAAAACACAAGCGTTTATACCGCAAGCAGGGAAAGCGAGGCTTCCAGAAAAAGACAATTTCCTTTCAGAAATACCCAAAGAGCAGGATAATCATGGACAACACGCGATTCCAGCGGAAATTTGAACAGGCTCTTACGGCGCCCGGCTTTTTTGAATCAGAAACGCATCCAGTTCCCGCTCCAACCCTTCAAGGCGGGATTCCATTTCGTGAATCCGCCGGATGGAATATTCAACCTGCCTTTCCATAAGACGCTCACAGCTTGCATCCAAAACAGCCTCAAAAGTAATATTTTGAGAAGCAATTACCGGTTTTTCTCCAAACGCCATATTATAATTGTAGCATACTCTTGGTTTTCGTCAATTGCCGGCTTCCACTGCCGCCTGCTGAGACAGCGTATTCAAAGCCTCGGCGTCTGTTTTGTCAAAAGCCCTAATAAAAGTCACCACTGCAATAAACGCGATAAGAATTAACAATAGATTACGCATGATCCCCTCGTAATTACGCGCCTTCTTTAAAACTAATGTTGTAAAGAAACGGCTTTGAATTTAAACAGAAAACCGCGCATGGGCGGTTTTCCCCAAAACATTTTTTACAGTTGAAAAACCCAACCGGGGTTTTGAAACTGGCCGAAACAGCCGTTTTAAAAACGGCTCTTAGTACAATCGCCAACAACGGAAAAATTCAACCGATTCCCCGCCCACGCCCGGACCGGGAGGGCACGGTCTTTGTCTTAGGGTTATGCGCCCTTCGCGTATAAGCAAGTATTACCATGTTTGCAAATCCCCCCAATATGGTTATTATTGTAGACTGTATCAATTCAGCAGTTCAAGGGGGTTAATCGCCCGCCCGTGCCGGTAAACGGCAAAATGGAGATGAGACCCGGTACTGTAACCGGTATTGCCTACTTCCCCTATTTTGCTCCCCTGGCTTATATAATCACCCTGCTTTACCGAAACGGCTGAAAGATGGGCGTACATGGACTGATAGCCATCGTCATGGCTTACAATAATAAATTTGCCAAATGTGGGGTTAAAACCAACCGTCGCCACCTTGCCGTCCATGGCGGTCTTTACCGTCATTCCGGTTCCGGCTGCCAGATCAATGGCGGCATGGAAACGCCGCACCCCGCTGATAGGATCATTACGCCAGCCGTAGGGGCTGGTAAGCCTGCCCCGGACAGGGTATACCATCATTTCCCCAAGGGCAAGTTTAAGAGCGGCGGGAGGCATTTTCGCGCCGGGGATAAACAGCGTTTCCCCTGCATTAATGTAATCGCTGCGAATATCATTGGCGTCAAGAATCGCGTTTAAGGGCACACCCATGGATTTGGAAATTTTTACAAGGTTATCCCCTTTTTTAACCGTGTAGGGGATACCGTCCATGTTGGGAATCCGCAGCACCTTTCCTTCCGGCAGCCGTTTGGCGTTGGGAATATTATTGGAAGCAATTATCGCGTCTATGGAAATGGCAAAATGCACGGCAATTTTGGATACCGAATCCCCTTTTTTAACTTGATAGGAAGTCCAGGAAAAAGTTTCCAGTAAATCCAGGGGAATTTCCTCCCCTTCAGTCAGGGGCGTATCCACAGGCGAATTGGCCGGTGATTGTGAGGGAACCGCAGCCAGGTATGGCAAGGCAGGGGGAAGCGTTTCGGCAAACAGGGGCATCGCATAACCGGCCAAATTCCGCTCTACCTGGGCCGTGTCCGGCTGGGGAACCGGGAGAACGGTTTGGGCAAGGGGCACAGAAACGGTAAGGCCGTCCCAGTTGAGGGCAGCCAGCGAGACCAGTAAAGTACCGCCGATAACCGCCAGCGTCATAAACGATGGAATGGGGATGCTAAAGCCCGCGCTTCGCCGTTTCGGTTCCCCGGCGCGGGGGGAAGCCCCCCGCCGTATGCGGCGGACCTGTTCCTGTACAAAAGCCGCCGTTCCTTTTTCGCGGGAACGCCTGGCAAAACTGAACATGGCATCCAGAGGATTTTTAAGATGAACAGCCGCCGCTTTGCTTGTCCGCCGCAGCCTGGTATGGCAAGGCCGCTGTTTTACATGCTGGACAAAGCCGGACTTGAATGTATTTTTTTTGTGCTTAACAGTATTTAACGGCGAAGGTTTACGCCTTCGAGAAATATGCTGTTCCCCAATCAGATTAAAATCCATACCTCCTTTATCGACACAAACGATCAAAAGGATTATACTTTCAATCATGGCAAAGGCGATTTTGTGGGCATTTGCGGCTGCCATAATCATAAAATTATTTTTATTTGATTTTATTATAGCCGAAGGAAATTCCATGGAACCTGCCATACACAACGGATCGGTACTGGTAATAAACCGCCTGCAATACGGGTTCCGTTTACCTGGCCTGCGGCAAGGCTATGCGGCCCGCTGGTCATGGCCAAAGCAGGGGGAAGTGGTGGTTTTTTACACCCCTTCCGGCGACCTTGCGGTAAAACGCTGCGGCCAGATTATCGAGCGGGGGAGTTTTCTGGCCATAGGGGACAACAGCCCGCAATCCTACGATTCCCGTTCATACGGGCCGGTTTTGGCGGATAACGTTATAGGAAAGGTATTGGGCATCAAATGAGCGTTCTGCCAAAACGGCGTTTTATCATCTTTATTTCGCTTTTACTGCTGGCTACATTGATTATTATAATCCGGTACGCAACGCTGATGCTGGGAGGCAGCCCTCCCGGGCAGCCCCAATCAAAGGCTTTTACGGAGCGGGGGCCTATTCTGGACCGGAACGGACGGTTCCTTGCCCTGCAGACCAAGTTTGCCAATATCAGCGTGTGGCGTCCCGAAATTGCCGGTACAGAGGCGCTGGCAAAGGAACTGGCCCCGATTCTGGAAATGCCGCAGAATGAAATTCTGGAAAAAATCACCGGCTCTTCCAGCGATTTTATCTACCTAAAAAAGCAAGTGGCAGAATCCACAACCAAGCTGATTGAAGCCGCCCGTTCCGAAGGAAAACTTCGGGGGGTATCTGTAGAACCCATAGTGGGCAGAGTCTACCCCGAAAAAAAACTGGCCAGCCAGATCATCGGTTTTGTAGGGGATGAAAACGACGGCCTGGGCGGAATCGAATACGCTTTTGATCAAGAGCTTTCCGGTTCCGGGACCAACGGCAAGGGCAGCCATATAGCGCTGACCATAGACGCCAATGTGCAATATATACTGGAACAGATTGCCGAAGCGTCCATGAAAGAGAATCAGGCCGAAGCGGTAATGCTTATGGCCATGGATCCCCGCAGCGGGGACATTCTTGGCTCCGCTTCCCTTCCCGGTTTCGATCCCAACGACATAAGGTCATCAAGCGAACTGGGCAGAATGGACCGCCCGGCAATTTGGGCCTATGAGCCGGGCTCGGTATTCAAGGTGTTTTCCCTTTCCGCCCTGATGGACTGGGGGGCCATTTCCGGCAATACGGTTTTTGTGTGCAATGGCTATTATGAGCATGTTACCAACAGGGGCGAAAGGGTACAGATTAACTGCCTTGCCGCCCACGGAAGGGTAAGTGCGCGGGAAATCATTATCTATTCCTGCAATGCCGGGGCGGCCTATGCCTCGGACCGGCTGACCAATACCGCCCTTTATGACCTGCTGCGGAACTACGGCTTTGGTTCCCGTACCGGCGTGGGGAACCCCGGCGAGACCGCCGGATTTCTTAGGCCCGCCGACCGGTGGTCCGACCGGTCCAAAGCGACTATCGCCATGGGCCAGGAAATTTCGGTTTCCGCGATACAGATGATCCAGGCGGCAAGCGTCATTGCCAACGACGGCATCCTTGTTCCCCCAAAAATTGTTTCCCGGATAATCTCCGCCGATGGAAAAATAGTGATACCCTGGGAGAACAGCCCCAACCGGCGGGTACTCAAGCCGGAAACCGCCAGGGCCATGCGCTCCTATATGGTTGATGTAACTTCTGATATTGGCACCGGCTGGCGGGCCAATGTAGAAGACCTTTCGCTGGCGGTCAAAACCGGCACCGCCCAGATTATCGATCCGGTAACACGGTCCTATTCAAACACGGATTTTATCGCAAGCTGCATTGCCCTGCTTCCCGCCGAATCCCCCAGCCTTATTCTCTACATGGCAATCATCAAACCCAGAGGCGAGATATTAGGCGGCAGAATCGCCGCCCCGGCCATACGGGAAGCGGCGGAATCCCTTATCAATTATCTGGGTATCCCCCGCGGACGGAACCCCCAGGTAAACCACTCCGCTTCAATTGCCCTTCCCGCCGATACTACCCCGCGAATCGGCGACCGGGTTCCCAGTTTCTACGGCCTTGCCAAGCGAACCATTCTGCCGCTTTTGCTGCGCGATGATATTCGAATCGAGATTCGGGGCGAAGGATGGGTACAGCGGCAGTCCCCGCCGCCCGGAACGCCGGTTACCGGGGAAACGGTAATCGTTCTTGAACTGGAATAGGGCCCCGGAAAGCGCGTATGAAAACACCTAAAGCCGAAAACCGGGCGGATGCGGCATTTTGGGAAAGCAACAGCGCAATTCTCCGCAAACAGTACCCCGGCCTGCTGGAAGAAATTACCAGGCCCGGCGGCGATCTGCTGGCCAATGAAGACATGCAGATTGAAACCTCCGCTTCGGGCGCGCCGGTTCTGGCAATCCGGGGCCTTTACGTGCATTCCCCCCGCGATCCGGCGCGTGAAGGCCGGCGGCTTCTGGAAAGCATTAATGACGGCGGGCCAAAAGGCCCCATTATCATACTTGGTTTTGGATTTGGCTATGCGGCGCAGGCCGCCGCGGAATTGGCCCCGGAAAGACCCGTTATTATTGTAGAAAAATACCGTAACCTGCTGCAAAAGGCCCTGGAATTACAGGATATGGGGAAACTGCTTTTAAAACCCAACATCGCGTTTGTACCGGGCGGTTCCACAGACGGGATACAGGCGGCGCTTTCCCTTTTTGAAAACGCATCCGCCGAAAAATCCGCCCCGTTTGTTATACGCAACCGTACCCTGGTTGATCTTGACGCTGAATGGTACGCAGCGGTAGAAAGCCGCATCCGCGCCTGGACCATGCGGGATGATATTAACATGGCAACCCTTAAGCGTTTTGGAAAACGCTGGGTCCGCAACCTTTCCCGCAACGCAAGCGCCATCCGCGATCTGCCGGGCATTTCCCGGCTTGCCTTCATTGCATCTAACGGGAATAATTCGGATGCGGCAGAGAGCGAAACCCTGCCGGTTTTTCTTGCCGCCGCAGGGCCCGGCCTTGACAGCGCGGGCCCTCTGCTGCCGGAAATTCGCCGGCGCTGCATTATGGTAGCGGTGGATACAAGCCTTCGCTTTCTGCTTGGGAACGGCGTTGACCCCGATTTTGCCCTGGTGGTGGACCCGCAGTTTTGGAACAGCCGCCACCTTGACCGCGCCGCAAGCGCCCATACGCAACTTATAGCCGAATCTGCGGTGTACCCCCCGGCGCTGCGGCTGCCCTTTAAGGGCGTTTACCTGTGCGGTTCCCTGTTTCCCCTGGGGAGTTTTATTGAACAGCGGGTAGACCCCAAGGGACTGTTGGGCGCGGGCGGCTCGGTAGCGACAACAGCCTGGGATTTTGCCCGTATTTTGGGCGCGCGCGAAATTTGGATCGCCGGGCTTGACCTTGCCTTTCCCGGCCTTAAAACCCATTTTAAGGGGGCGCTGTTCGAGGAAAAGTCCCACGCCGAATCGGGCCGCCTGCGCCCCGCCGAGACCTGGCTGGTACACGCCCTGCGGGACGGCCTCCCCTTCCCCGCCCCCGCCAACTCAGGCGGCCAGGTGCTTACCGACCGCCGCCTTTCCCTGTACGCAGCCTGGTTTGAAAACCGCTTCCGCCAGTTCCCCGCCGTCCACAACTACAGCCTTTCCGCAGGCGGCCTTGCCATAGCGGGCCTTGAACCGGCTGAAACAAAAGCCCTGCTTGCCCTGCCGGACCGCCGCGCCGAAATAGACCGGCGGCTTACAGCGGCCTCTACCCGCATTGAAGCGGATTTTTTTGCGCCGGAAGAAACGCGCCGCCGCGCCTGGCGTTACGCCGGGGCCCTTGAGTCGCTGCTGCGGGGCCTTTGTACGATCAAGGCCGCCGCGGAAAAAGGGGCAGCAATCGCCGAACAGGCGCTGCGGCGCGATCCTCCGCCCGCCGAACAGAACAGGATACTTGCCGCGTTAGACGAAATTACCCGCGCCATTACCGAAAGCGAAGTAAAAGAAGTGGCGGGCTTTTTGTTCCCCGCAGGCGAAGTTACGGACACGGCGGGCGGCGACCCCTTTCGCGCCTATTTAAAAAACGCCGCCCGCCTGTACCGGTCCCTTGCGGAAACGGCAGGCTTTAACGTGCAAGCAATGCAGGGCAAGAACCCCGTTTAGCGCGACAGTTACACAGATACTAATACCAAAAGAGGGGGAGCGCATTAGCGGAACCGGCGGCATT